>JAJBTD010000047.1 GCA_020861055.1 Clostridiales bacterium
TTTCTGTCCCCATTGTACCCCCGCTTTTTCCTCCTTGCCTGAAATGAATCTAAAATGGAGGGAGATTTTAAGGTTCTTTTGAGATTTCCCCGTCCGGTTTCTGGTATAATGGAGAAAATGAAGGATGAAGAAGACGATTCTGTTTTCCGACAGGGGACAGGGCATTGATTTGAGGAGAGATTTCATGTATTTACTGCTTGTGGAGGACGATTTGCAGCTCTCCGGGCTGATCGCCGAACAGCTTCGGAAACGGGGATACCAGGTGGACGCCGCCTACGACGGGGAGCGGGGGCTGTCCCTGCTCCGACAGGGGCGGTATGACGGCTGTATTTTGGACCGGATGCTCCCCGGCCTGGACGGGCTGACCCTGCTCCGCCGGGCCAGAGCGGCGGGGGTGAGCGTCCCGGTGCTGATGCTCACCGCCATGAGCCGGACGGAGGATCTGGTGGACGGTTTCGAGAACGGGGCGGACGACTATCTCTCCAAGCCCTTCGCCATGCCGGAGCTGCTGGTTCGGGTGGACGCCATGCTTCGCCGGGGAGCGAAAAAGACCGCCGATGGGCTATCGGTGGGGGATCTGACGCTGGACACGGCCACCATGACCCTCACCGGCCCGTCGGGACATTGTACCCTGACCCGGCGGGAGACAGACATCCTCTCCCTGCTCATGGAGACCCCCGGACAGGTGATTCCACGGGAGCACTTCTTTCAGGCGGTCTGGGGCATGGACGCCCAGGTGGGGGACGCCTCCCTGGACACCTACATCTATTTCCTCCGGCGTAGGCTGCAAACGGTGGGGACCTGCTGGCGGCTGACTACCCGCCGGGGCAAGGGCTATCTTTTGCAAGGAGAAGCGCAGCTTCGGGAGTGCCGCTTGATGGCAGAGGAGACGCCATGATACCGGCCCTTCGGCGGCGGTTGGCGGCCCTGTTCGGCGGGCTGACCAGTCTGGTGCTGCTGGTCATGCTGGTCATCACCTGCTATCTCAGCTGCACCCAGTACCAGAGCAGCCAGGAGGTGCTGTATCAGACCCGGTTTCAGTCCCTGCTCCAGCAGCTCCAGCGCAGCGGCGAGGTCAGCGACGACTACCTCTCCCAGGTGGCGGGGGACGAGACGCTGCTGTTCTATGTGGAGGTCAACGGCGTGCCCCTTCATTTTTCCGCCCTCCGGGCGGAGGAGGAGGGAAAGGATGAGCTGCTGTCCGCCCTCCGCGCGGAGGCGGAAAACCAGAGCGGCAGCGGGGACGGGCTGCTGAACATGACCCTCACCGTGGACGGAACGCCTTATCAGGGCACCGTCTACACTGTGACGGACTATCAGGTGTATTTTGCCCAGAACCTGACGGGACGGTACGACCACATGAGAGAGCTGGTGGGGCTGTATCTGCTGCTGGGGGCGGCAGGGGTCGCCGCCATGCTGCTGGTGAGCTGGCTCCTCTCCCGTATCGCCACCCGGCCCACAGAGCGGGCGGTACAGGAGCAGCAGGCATTCATCGCTGCCGCCAGCCACGAGCTGCGCAGCCCTCTGGCGGTCATCCGGGCCAGCCTGTACGCTGCCGGACAGCAGAGCGACCGGCAGGAGATGCAGGTTCAGCTCGCTCTGGCCGACCGGGAGGCCGAGCGGATGAGCCGTCTGGTGGCCGACCTGCTGGCCCTGACCGGGAGCGGCGTGGGCCGGTGGGCCTGCGAGAGGACGGACGTAGAGCTGGAGACGGTGTGCATCCGGCTCTACGACCAGTTCGCCCCCCAGGCGGAGCAAAAGAGACACCCCTTCCGGCTGGAGCTGCCGGAGGCGGTGCTGCCGGTGATACCGTCGGATGAGGAGCGTCTGGTGCAGCTGCTCTCCGTCCTGCTCTCCAACGCCCTGGACCACACTCCTGACGGGACGGCTGTGGAGCTGACCGCCTGTGTGGAGGGGAGCTGCGCCGTCCTCTCTGTGGTCGACCACGGACCCGGCATCCCGGACGGGGAGAAGGAGGCGGTGTTTCGCCGGTTCTACCGGGCGGAGCAGAGCCGCACGGACAAGGGACACTTCGGCCTGGGCCTGCCCATCGCTCAGGAGCTGGCCCGGCAGCTGGGCGGGCAGCTGACCCTGGAGGACACCTCCGGCGGCGGGGCCACCTTCTCCCTGCGGCTCCGGCGGACGGGCCATTAGACCGGGTCATTTCCCAATTTTAGATTATTTTCAGGTAACGCCGGAAACGGTAGGGTATGATAGAGACAGCAAAACGAATGGGAGGTCACGCTTATGAAAAAAGCGCTCGCACTGCTGCTGTCTCTCGCCATGGTGCTGTCCCTGCTGGGCTGCAGCGGCGTTTCGGGGCAGACAGGAACTGACACGGCGACGGACACCAGCGCAGTCAACACATCGGATACTGAGACCACCCTCCGCTATGTGGAGGAGAACGTCACCCCCACTCTGGCCGACGGAAGCTCCACCTACATCATGTCCATCCAGGGCTGGGCCGACGGCAGTCTGGACGCCTTTGGCTATCAGGAATGGTATCACTCAGAGGACGGCGGGGACACCTGGGAGACGAGGGAGGTCCCGGAGGAATTCCGCACCATCCTGTGCGTGGATGACAGCGGGACGCTGTACGGCTTCGGCAGGGATGAGGAGATGGGACAATACGTTTTTTATCGCTGGGCCGCCGGGGGCGAGACGGAGACCATCGTCCCGGAGGTCACCATCGCCGATAGCTTCCTGTACCGGGCTATCTATGACAACCGTATCATTCTTCTGGAGGTGCAGCACGAGGACTGGACCTCCAACCTCTACGCCGTGGAGCTGGCCACTGGGGAGACTCTCTGGGAGCGGGAGACGGTCAACTATCCCACCTGCTTCTGTTATGATGGGGCTGTCTATCTGTATGAGGACGCCTACCCCATGCTGGCCCTGGACCCGGAGACCGGGGAGGAGCTGGGGGAGTATGGCGAGGGCTTCATGTGCAACACCAGCCGTCCTCTGCTGGCGGAGAACGGGTACTATTTCTTCGTGGACCCGGACAATTACAACCTCTGCCGGGGCATCTTTGACTCCCAGATCTATGAGGTGGTGCTGGAGGCCAGCGGATACCATTACGCCCTGGACGGGGCGGATGCCGTCAGCGTGGGCAGCTTCTATATGGATGAGGACTACACCCTCTACCTCATCACGGACAGCGGCAGCCTGTACCGCTTTACCTCGGAGCGGACGGCGACAGCGGAGAGCACCTTCACCGTCTGGGCGCTGTACGAGACGGACACCCTCCGGGAGACGGTGCTGGCCTTCCAGCAGGAGCATCCGGAGCTGGACGTGGTGCTGGACGTGCAGCTGGACGACGACGGCTCCACCGGGAGCAGCGCCACCGTCAGCGACCTGCTCTCCACCCTGAACACCCAGCTCCTGGCGGGGGACGGCCCGGACGTGCTGATCTTGGACGGGGTGGACTACGAAAACTACATCGACAAGGGCGTACTGGAATCGTTAAACGACATCTACCAGGAGACAGACTTTGTGGGCGGCACTGTCTCCGGCCTGCTGACGGAGGCGGGGGACTGCTACGTCATTCCCGCCCGGTTCTCCGTGCCAGTGCTGATGAGCAGCGACGAGGGGGAGACGCTGCCCGCCACCATGGAGGAGCTGACGGAACGGGTACTCTCCGGCAGCGCCCGGACGGCGGAGCAGTCAGACAACGTTGAATGGGTGGACGGGGCCTATCTACAGCCCTACCCCTCCGGTTCCTTCTATTCGGCCTGGCTGGCCGCCAGCGGCAGCGCCCTGGTGACGGAGGACGGGGTGGATACGCAGGCACTCTCCGTCTGGCTGGAGGGGCTGAAGGAGATCAGCGACCACTATAACCTGTGCGTGTGGGGCAAGCTCTCCGGCTCTGAAGGCGTCGCTAACTACGGAATGTTTGAGACTGGCAACCGGAACGAATCCTTCCCCAGCGACGCCGAATGGGGGGACGTTACCGCCGGATTTATGGTGATGGTCGATGTGCAGTCTCTTATGAGCAGGATGATGGAAAGATGTGCCGATTATGATGAGGAGACGGGTACGGACGTGATTTTGCCCAACGAAGCCAGCTTCCACATCGTCCGGTTTCCCGGACTGACGGAGGGGGCCTACAGTCCGGAGATACTGATGGCGGTCAGCGCAGGCAGCAGCCAGACCGAATTGGCAAAGGAGTTTATCCGGACCGCCCTCTCCGACGACATCCAGCAGTATACTTACGGCGACGGCCTGCCCGTCACCCGGACAGGAATGGACGCCCAGATCGACTACTTCGCCCCCTACGCCCAGCAGTGCGGCTGGGACATCTCTGAGCTGGAGGCGATCTTCGACGGCTGCACCACCCCGGTCTCCCTGGAGCTGGAGGTGGAGGACATTCTCTACGACGCGGCCAGTCAGCTCTGTCTGGGAGAACTGGACCTGGAGAGCGCAGTCGACCAGATCGAGGATGGACTGGCGCTAAAAATTGCGGAAAAATAATAAAACAATATGAAAGCACACTCCGGGAGCGATCTCCCGGAGTGTGCTTCTGTCTTTGCGGCGGCTGGCCGCCGTGTCAGCTTACGGTACTGATGTCGATAATGCCATATTCCAGCTTGACGGACAGGATACGCAAAACGCTCTCGTCAATGCGGCTCTCTGCGATCGTGCCGTCGTTTACGGCTTTCTCCAGGGCGGAGACGGCGGAGGACAGGTTCTCCGGCATCAGCAGGAGGTCTACTCCCGCCTGCACCGCCAGCACAGCGGCCTCGCCGGAGCCGTACTGGTCGGTGATGGCCTCCATGGAGAGGGAGTCGGTGACAACCAACCCGTCAAAGCCCAGCTCGCCCCGGAGGATGTCCGTGACCATATAGGACGAGAGGGAGGCAGGGACGCTGTCCCCGGTAATATTGGGGGTGGAGATGTGCCCTACCATGACCAGCTCCGCCCCGGCGTCGATGCCCGCCTGGAAGGGGAGAAACTCCGTCTCCCGCAGCTCGTCCAGAGTCTTGGTCGTCTCTGCCAGACCGTAGTGGGAGTCGGTGGCGGTATCTCCGTGGCCGGGAAAATGCTTTAGGCAGCAGAGAATGCCCCCGTCCCGGAAGCCCTGGACTGCCGAGGCCACCAGCTCCGCCGCCTCCTCCGCATCGCTGCTGAAGGCTCGGTTCCCGATAACCGGGTTGTCCGGGTTGGTGTTCACGTCGGCTACCGGGGCAAAATCCAGGTTAAAGCCAAACTGGGTGATTTCGCTGCCGATGGTGAAACCCACGTTATAGGCGGCGCTGGTACCCTGGGTGCCGACAGTGGCCATATTGGGGAAGGAGGTGGTCCCCATGGCGGAGTTTCGCCCGATCCGGGCCACCGTTCCGCCCTCCTCATCCACGGCGATGAACAGCCCCAGCTCGCTGTAGCTCTGGGTGTTTTCAATCATGGAGGTACACTGTTCCGGGGTGATGATGTTGCCTGCGAAGTAGACCAGCCCGCCCACCGGATAGTCCTGAAGCGCAGCCTCTGTGGCGGTCCCGCCCACGGTGGCGGTGCCGGAGATGCCCGTCAGCCCCTCCGGGGTGACGATGAACAGCTGGCAGATTTTCTCGTGGAGGGTCATACCGTCCAGCAGTACATGGGCGGCCTCGTCTGCGGTCAGGGTCTGAGAGGAGCCGCCTTCGGTATCAGCGTCATCCGACGCGGAAGGCGCCTCCACCGCAGCGTCCCCCGCATCTGTGGTATTCTCCGGCTGCTCCGACTCTGTGCCGCCGCTCTCTGACTCAGACGGGGAATCCTCCTCCTCAGACGGCAGCCCATCTTCGGTGTCGGTTTGCGCCTGACTGTCAGCGGATGCGCTGTCGGCGTTCTCCACTGCCTGGCTGGACTGTGCAGCCCGCTCCGCCGCTTCCTGTGCGGCGCGGTCGGCTGCGGCCTTGGCGTCCTGGCGGCTTGAGTTTTCGGCGGTGGATGCGCTGACGGAGGTGCTGGAAGCGCCCTTTTCCTGTGTATAAGGCCAGAGCTTGACCGCCACCAGAGACAGAGCGCCCACCACTGCCACAAAGATCAGAATATAAGGCAGAGGGTTGGAACGAGGTTTTTTACGATTTGACATCATGCAGCGCCCTCCTTGGCAAAGGGAACCTTTACGAGTACCGTTTCCTGTGAGGTGTGTTCAGGGCGTTCTCCATACCGATTGGCTGGGGCGGGCAGAATACCCCGGTTACGGAGAAATGCCCTGATTGCCCTTGATGAAATCAGTATAAAGCCTCTCTGCGGCGATTGCAACAGAACAGAACCTGAATTCTTCTGAATTCAAATGTCTGACCACTGCGGAAACGCTGGCAAATTGCAGTCTGTCTGAATGACGATGCCAGACTGCTCCCCATCTCACACGATCCCGAACCGGACAAACATGGGATATAAATAGGAACTTCCAAATACGCCGAGCTTTTTTGGCCCGCTCACGCCGCCCGCCAGCGCTTTCTGATATGCCATCTCTACAGAGCTCCTTGTCACCGTCTTTTCCTTGCGATTGACCTTTATTTCGCCGCCTCGCACCTCATACTGAAACCTGAGCCCCTTGGCCGTGTAGAACGGATACCCCTGAAAGGCCACGATCGCCGCCCACAGATGCTCCATTCCACCGTCTTTTCTCAGCCTCGCGCAGGCCGCATTTCGTTCCCGGTGCCTGCTGACCCGCTCTGCGTTTGCGCTCTGTTCTCCCGTCTTGTAGGGGGCCTTGGTATAGGGCAGATAGGAATTGACAGAGGCCCTGGACAGACGGAGCGCAGACATGATCTCGGCCACGTCTTTGCCCTCTTTCCGCAGCCGGTTCACCTCATCTGCCGTATCACTTTCATACGTCATTTCCATCCCATCCAAACCATCTATACCGCCGTACCGGGCTGTGACCAGCAGCTTCCGCACCTTGAGAGGGTTCAGGTCCAGCTCATCGGCAGTTTTGCGGAGAGATTTGGTCTCGGCATAGACAGACATTGCCGCATGGATGAGCTCCCTGAGCGTTTCCTCCGGATTGGAGTCGGAATGTTTCTCTGAATTCAATTTTTACCTCCTGTTCTGAACCCGCGCCTTTTCGCTGTCGTAAGCGAAGCCGCAGGACATCGAAAGCCGGTGAGGGACGGAGCGGCTATGACGTTGCCGTTCCCAAATGCGCCTCTTTGTCAGCTGCTGTACCTGCAATCTATTATACAGCAAAGAGGCTCCCCTTGAAAGGCATCAGAGCTGCAAATGCGGAAACAATGTTGCCCTGGAAACGCCTCTGCCAAACCTTGAATTATCGGCCCCGAACGGCTATAATAAATCCGCATGACTGATTTACAATGACAGAAGAGGGGAATCACTATGACTTTTACCCAATGGCTGGAGGAGATGAGCCGCCGAACCGTCGCCGTCGTGGGCATCGGCGTCTCCAATGTGCCGCTGATCCGTCTGCTCACCGCCCACGGCGTTGCCGTCACCGCCTGCGATAAGCAGACCCGGGAGAAATTTGGCGATGAGGCGCTGCTTCGGGAGCTGGAGGAGCGGGGCGTCCGGCTCCGCCTGGGGGAAGGCTATCTGGATGACCTTGACCAGGATTATATCTTCCGTTCTCCCGGCATCCGCCCGGATATTCCCGCCTTTGAGGCGGCGAAGGCCAAAGGCAGCGTCATCACCTCGGAGATGGAGGTGTTTTTTGAGGTCTGCCCCTGCAAAAAGATCGCGGTGACCGGCTCTGACGGCAAGACCACTACCACCACCATTATTGCAAAGCTGCTGGAGGCTCAGGGCTATACCGTCCATCTGGGGGGCAATATCGGTCACCCCCTCCTGGCGGAGACAGGGGAGATGGGGCCGGAGGACATCGCTGTGCTGGAGCTGTCCTCCTTCCAGCTCATGACCATGCGCCGCTCCCCGGAGATCGCCGTCATCACCAACCTGGCTCCCAACCATCTGGACATCCATAAGGGGATGGAGGAGTACGTGGCGGCCAAGGAGAACATCTATCTCTGGCAGGACGAGGGCGGCAAGCTGGTGCTCAACCACGACAACGGCTATACCCGCAGCTTTGCGGCCAAGGCCAGGGGAACCGTCACCTGGTTTGCCCGACAGACGGAGGCCCCCTCCGGGGTCGCCCTGGAGAACGGAGCCATTGTGTTCAAGGGGGACCGGGCGGTGCTGCCTGTCTCCGATATCCTTATCCTCGGCGTCCACAACTGGGAGAACTATATGGCCGCCATCGCCGCAGTGGACGGCCTGGTGTCCGACGAGACGATCCGCACCTTTGCCAGGACCTTCGGCGGGGTGGAGCACCGCATCGAGCTGGTGGCGGAAAAGGGAGGCGTCCGGTATTATAACGACTCCATCGCCTCCAGCCCCAGCCGCACCATCGCCGGTCTCCGCTCCTTCCGGCAGAGGGTCATCCTCATCGCCGGAGGCTATGACAAGCACCTGGATTACACCCCTCTGGGGCCGGAGATCGTGGCTCACGTGAAAGCCCTGGTGCTGACCGGGGCTACCGCCGACAAAATCAGGGCGGCCACAGAGACCGCCCCCGGCTACGACCCAGCTCTGCTGCCCATCTATGACGGCTTGGACTTCGCCGGGGCGCTGGAGCAGGCCCGGAAGATTGCCCAGCCCGGAGATGTGGTCATCCTGTCCCCGGCCTCCGCTTCCTTTGACCAGTTCAAGAACTTTATGGTCCGGGGAGACACCTTCAAACAGCTGGTGCGGGCGCTGCCGGAGCACTGAGAGGAGAGACACGACTGTGAACTATTTTGACTGCCTGGCCCGGCTGAGCCAGGCCCCCGGCCCCTCCGGGTTTGAGGAGCGGACGGCGGACGTGGCCTATGAATTGCTGGCCCCCCTTACCGACGAGGTGCGCCGGGACCGGCTGGGGAGCGTCATCGGCCTGCGCCGGTGCGGAAAGGAAAACGCCCCCAAGGTCCTGCTGGACGCCCATCTGGACGAGGTTGGGCTGATCGTCACCGGCATCGAGGAAGGATTTCTCCGCTTCTCCTCTCTGGGAGGCATCGACCCCCGTATCCTGCCGGACCGGGAGATCACCGTCCTCACTGACCCACCCATTCTGGGGGTGGTGGCGGTCAAGCCGCCCCACGTCATGAACGATGACGACAAGGAAAACGTGGTGCCCCTCAAGGATCTATACCTGGACATCGGCATGAGCCAGGCACAGGCGGAGCAGACCGTCCCCTTGGGCACTCCCATGGTCTACCGGGAGGACATCCTCCGGCTGGCGGGGGATCGCATCGCCGGAAAGAGCCTGGACGACCGGGCCTGCTTTGCCATACTCCTGCGCACCCTGGAGCTGCTGGAGGGGGAGAAGCTGAACGTGGACGTGGCGGTGCTCGGCTCCTGCTTTGAGGAGACCTCCGGGGATGGGGCGCTGGTGGCCACCTTTGCCGAGCACCCGGACTGCGCTATTGCGGTGGACGTGACCTTTGGCATCTCCCACGACGGGCCGGAGGAGACGGGCTTCACCCTGGGTAAGGGTCCGGCGGTGGGCATTGGACCCAACTGCGCCCGCTGGATGGTGGATGGCTTGCGGAAGGCCTGCGCTGCCCGGAAGATCAACTGGAACCCGGAGGTCATGGCGGGCAACGCCGGCACCCACGGCTGGGAAATGCAGGTGGCTCGTGAGGGCGTCCCTGTGGCGCTGGTGTCCTTACCCCTGAACTATATGCACACCCCCCTGGAGGTCGTCTCCGAGGGAGACGCGGAGCAGACCGCCCGCCTGCTGGCGGACTTTCTCCTGGGGCTGAGAGAGGAGGACGGTGTTCTGTGCTGGAAGAATTAAAGACCCTCTGCGCTCTCTCCGGCGTCTCCAGCCGGGAGGACCAGGTGCGGGACTACATCCGTACCCAGGCGGAGCCATATGCCGCCGACCTCCGGGTGGACAGCCTGGGCAATCTGATCGTGGAAAAGAAGGGAGCCAAATCTGCCCCCGGTGCGCTGCTGCTGGCTGCCCACATGGACGAGGTGGGCATGATGATCGACCGCATCCACAAGGACGGCACCCTGGGCTTCCAGTTCGTAGGCGGTGTGAACCGTCAGGTGGTCATCGGGAAAAAGGTCTATATCGGACCAAACCGCGTTCCCGCTGTGGTGGGGATGAAGCCCATCCACCTGACCACCGCCGAGGAGCGGAAAAAGGCTCCACCCACGGACAAGCTATATCTGGATATCGGTACCAACTCCCGTGAGGAGAGCGAAAAGCTGGTGGAGATCGGGGACGTGGCGGTCTTTTCAAATGATATCCGGGAGTTTGGTGACGGACGGCTCAAGGCCAAGGCCATCGACGACCGGGTGGGCTGCGCCGTCCTGCTGGACCTGCTGAGGCAAAAGCTGCCCATGGACGTCACCTTCGTCTTTACCGTTCAGGAGGAGGTGGGGACCCGTGGAGCGCTGGGCGCCGCCTTTGCCCTACAGCCGAAAAACGTCCTCGTGGTAGAGGGCACCACCGCCGCCGACCTTCCCGGCATGGAGGGCGGCGCCCATGTCTGCCGGGTGGGCGGCGGCCCGGTCCTGCCCTTTATGGACAAGGGAAGCATCGCCAGCCGCAGGCTGTTTCTGCTCCTGCGCCGTCTGGCGGAGGAGAACGGCATCCCCTGGCAGACCAAGGAATATATCGCCGGAGGGACCGACGGCGGAGCCTTCCAGCGCAGCGGCGCGGGAGCCAGAGTGGCGGGCCTGTCCGCCCCGGTGCGGTATCTCCACGCCCCCTCCAGCGTTGTCTCTATCGAGGATTGCCGCAATATGTGTCGCCTGGCACGTCTGTTCGTGGACGCCATGGCGCAGGAGGTATGACGATGAATACATTTGAAACCCTGTCCCGGCTGACCCAGACCCACGGGGTCTCCGGCAACGAGGGGAATATCCGCTCCCTCATCTGCTCCCTGGCGAAGCCCTACGCCGACGACATCCGGGAGGACGCCATGGGAAACCTCATCGTCCACCGGGCAGGGAAGGGGCCGAAGCTGCTCTTTTCCGCCCATATGGACTCGGTGGGCCTGGTGGCAACCCATATCGACAAGGACGGAACCATCCGCTTCGGCACGCTGGGGGGCTTCTGCGTCCCCGACCTGATCCAGCAGACCTTCCGGTTCCAGAACGGGACCTATGCTCTGTGCTGTGCCAGAGAGGACAAGCTGGAGGAGGCCAAGCTCCGGGACCTGTACCTGGACATCGGCGCTGCCAACGAGCGGGAGGCAAAGGAGCTGGTTCAGGTAGGGGACACCGCCGCCTTTGTCAGCCCCCTGAAGCATCTGAGCAAGAACCGGGTCTCTGGCTGCTTCCTGGACAACCGCATCGGCTGCCTGGCGCTGTTAAAAGCCCTGAAGGATGTCACCTCTCCCGCCAACGACCTGTACTTTGTGTTCAGCGTCCAGGAGGAAGTGGGGACGAGAGGGGCCAAGCCCGCCTCCTTTGGGGTGGACCCGGACTATGGCATTGCGGTGGACGTGACCTGCGCCGACGACGTGCCCGGCAGTCTCCATGAGGGCACCGCCGTTATGGGCAAGGGCGCAGCGGTAAAGGTGATGGACCACTCGGTCATCTGTTCCCCCAGCCTGGTGAAACGGCTCAACGATCTGGCCGCCACCAAAGGCATCCCTGTTCAGCCGGACATCCTCACCTGCGGCGGCACCGACGCCGGCCCCATCCGCACTACCCGCAAGGGGGTCGTGACCGGGGGCATCTCTGTCCCCTGCCGCTACACCCACTCCGCCGTGGAGCAGTGCGACCTGGAGGACCTGGAGGCCTGCATTCGCCTCATCCGGGCGGTCTGCGAGGAGGCGCTTCCCACCGTATGAGTACATTAGAGCTATCCCCCCGCACTCTGGCGCTGGCAAAAGAGGCTCAGGCCGCGCTCCGGGCGCAGTTTGACGCCATTGACGAGATGGCGGAGCGCAACAGCCGGAAGGTACTGGCTGCATTCCAGACCCATCGGGTGGCGGAGGCCTGTTTTGCGGGGACCACCGGCTATGGCTACGACGACCTGGGCCGGGACACCCTGGACAAGATCTATGCGGACATCTTCCAGACGGAGGACGCCCTGGTGCGCGTCCAGTTCGTCAACGGCACTCACACCATTGCCTCCTGCCTTTACGGGGTGCTGGAGCCGGGAGACGTGCTGCTCTCCGCTGTGGGAGCGCCCTACGACACCATTCAGGGGGTCATCGGTATGACCGGAGACTATCCCCTGAGCCTGAAACGCTATGGAATTGAATACCGGGAAGTCCCCATTTCCCAGGAAAACCCCCCTGACCGGGCCAAACTGGCGGAGATGGCAGCCGACCCGAAGGTGAAGGCGGTGCTTATCCAGCGCTCTAAAGGCTATTCCCCCCGGGCCTCCCTCTCCGTCCGGGAGCGCGGGGAGCTGATCGCCGTGGTGAAATCGGTCAACCCGGAGGCAGTCTGCATCGT
>JAJBTD010000158.1 GCA_020861055.1 Clostridiales bacterium
TTGAATCGTTAGATTTCCTTCATTTCCCTATTGACTTTTTGTTTGCAGACTCCATCATCAACTATGTGGATCTGCTGAAAAAGGCGGACATCCAGGACGAGACGATCCGGGGCTATATCGACGTGCTGGACCGGAAGAGCCAGCGGCTCAAGACGCTGACGGAGGACCTGGTGGAGGCGTCCAAGGCGGCCAGCGGCACGGTGGCCGTCCGGCTGGAGCGGCTGGATTTGGTGCAGCTGGTGGAGCAGGCGGCGGCGGAGTACAGCGACCGGCTGGAGGCCGCCGGACTGACCACCATCCTCACCACCCCGGAGCAGCCATGCCCCATCCTGGCGGACGGGCACCACCTGTGGCGGGTGCTGGACAACCTGCTGGGCAACTGCACGAAATACGCCATGCCGGGCACGCGGGTCTATCTGGACGTGGCCGAGGGGAAAGGGGACTATGTGGTGACGGTGAAGAACATCTCCGCCGACCCCCTGAACATCCCGCCGGAGGAGCTGATGAAGCGGTTCGTCCGGGGCGACGCCTCCCGCACCACCGAGGGCAGCGGCCTGGGCCTGTCCATCGCCCGGAACCTCACCAACGTCCAGGGCGGGCAGTTCGACCTGGTGGTGGACGGCGATCTGTTCAAGGCCATCATCACCTTCCCGGCCGCGCCCCCGCTGCTGGAGGAGGCGAAGGAGCCGGAGGAGCCCAAAACGCCCAAGGCCCCGCCCCTGTCCGAGCCGCCCACCATGCCCCCTGAGGCGGAACCGGCGAAAGCAGAGGACACCGGGCCGTCCCCGGAGCCGCCAAAGGAGGACGGCACAGCGGACGGGCCGGAGCAGCCGGAGGATTCTAAAACGGTCGGAACGGAATAAGAATAGACCCCAGGGGTCGGGAGGCCCCTGGGGAAAGCGACGAGTTCATAACGGATTCGCCGGAGGTGCATTGCGTGTTGTGAGTGCGTGCCGCTCAGACCGCTTATCAGCGAATCCGCAGGAAACGTAATCCGCCCCGAAAGGAGGCCACCATGCTGCTGCTCATCCCGGCCTTGGTGTGTGCCGTGCTGTTTCTGCTGACCTGCGCAGTGTTCTCTCCCGACGGCGGGACATTTTTGCAGCTGCTCTATGAGCTGTCCTCCGCCGTCCTGCCCTGGCTGGCTGTCACTGTTCTACTCCGCCGCCGCCAGGAGACGCAGGGCGTCCGGCGGATGGAGGGGACCCGCTGGCTGTGGATGGCCCTGTACGTCCTCTACATCGCCGGTATCTGGGCGGTCACCGGGGCGGGTACGCTGGCCGAGGCGCTGCAAAACGGCGTGTGCTGGAGCAATAACGAGGTGAACCTCGCCCCCTTCTCCCAGGGCATCGACCCGGTGGGATATCTGCTCAACGTGCTGCTCTTTATGCCCCTGGGCTTTCTCACCCCGCTGCTGTGGAACAGGCGGGACAGATTTTATGCTGCGCCGCTGGGCGGGCTTGGCTGCTCTCTGCTGGTGGAGATGAGCCAGCTGGTCAACTTCCGGGCCAGCGACGTGGACGACCTGGTGATGAACACTCTGGGGGCGTTGGCGGGCTGGGGGCTGTTCCGGCTGTTCGCCCGGCTCACCGGCTGGAAGCGGGAGCTGGAGCTGGTCTGGCCTATGGGTCCGGAGGGGACGGTGGGCCTGCTCTTCGCGGGGCATTTCCTCCTGTATCTGGAGGCGGGAGCCTGCATCTGAAGCCAAATAAGCTGCAACGGCACAGCGGAAATCGCTGTGCCGTTGCAGCTTCTGTTTCAGGGTAGCTCCCGCTCCGGTCAAACTGCCGGGGCGGGAGGCTGCCGAGGGGGCATTACATGATCTTGCGGAACAGGGTCTTGAAGTCCTCCACGGTGGCGGGACGGGGATTGCCGGGGGCGCAGGCGTCGGCGGCGGCGGACTGGGCCAGGAAGTCCAGATCCTCCTCCTTCATCTTCTCCAGCTTGGTGGGGATGCCCACGTCGGCAGAGAGCTGCTTGACGGCGTCGATGGCGGCCTTGCGGTAGGTGGGCTGGTCCATGCCGGTGGTATCCACGCCCATAGCCTCGGCGATGTCCTTGAACTTCTCGCCGGTGTACTCCTGGTTGAACTCCATGACGATGGGGAGCATCATGGCGCAGGCCACGCCGTGGGGGGTGTCATACACAGCGCCCAAGGTGTGGGCCATGGAGTGAGCAATGCCCAGGCCCACATTGGAGAAGGCCATGCCGGTGACGAACTGGCCCAGGGCCATGCCCTCCCGGCCCTCCTGCTCATTCTTGACGGCAGCGCGCAGGTTCTTGGAGATGAGCTTGATGGCCTCCAGGTTCAGGCAGTCGGCCAGCTCCCAGGCGGCGGCGGTGGTGTAGCCCTCGATGGCGTGGGTCAGGGCGTCCATACCGGTGGCGGCGGTCAGACCCTTGGGCATGGTGGACATCATATCGGGGTCTACCACGGCGATGTCGGGGATATCGTTCACGTCCACGCAGACGAACTTCCGCTTCTTCTGTACGTCGGTGATGACATAGTTGATGGTGGCCTCGGCGGCAGTGCCGGCGGTAGTGGGGACGGCGATGGTGAACACGGTGCGGTTCTTGGTGGGAGCCACACCCTCCAGAGAGCGGACGTCGGCAAACTCCGGGTTGTTGATGATGATGCCGATGGCCTTGCCGGTGTCCATGGAGGAGCCGCCGCCGATGGTGATCATATAGTCGGCCCCGGACTTCTTATAGGCCTCCACGCCGGAGAGGACGTTCTCGATGGTGGGGTTGGGCTTGATGTCGGAATAGACCTCATAGGCCATGCCGTTGGCATCCAGCAGGTCGGTGACCTTCTTGGTGACGTTGAACTTCACCAGGTCGGGGTCAGAGGCGACGAACGCCTTCCGGAAGCCCTTGGAAGCGATGATGCCGGGGATCTCCTGAATCGCGCCCTTGCCGTGGTAGGAAATGCCGTTGAGTACGAAACGATTGACAGCCATGGGAATTACCTCCTGTTATTTACCCCCAGTAACTGGGTGGTTGACAAAAGTGGTGTGCCCGATTTTGGGCAGTTACTCAATGCTTCTCGTAAAGGAACTGTTCCGGCAGAGTAACGTTGAAGTCCACCGCCAGATGACGGAAGTCGTCGGGCTGGATAGTCTGGAGCTTGTAGGGCTGCATGGAGCGCACCTTCACCAAAATCTCCGCGGACTTCTCCACCGTGTGCATCAGGCCGAAGGTCAGGTCGAAGTCCTCGCCGGAGCAGAACATCCCGTGATGGGCCCAGATGGCCACATCGTACTTCTTCATCAGCTCAGAGGTGGCCACGGCGATGTCCCGGCCGCCGGGCACCATCCAGGGCACCACGCCGATGCCGTCGGGGAACACCACCGGGCACTCGGTGGCCATCTCCCACAGCTCACGGGTGAAGGCCTCGTCAGTCAGGGGGAGGACAAAGGTGAGGGCGATGGTGTTGGCGGGATGGGCGTGGTAGATGACCCGGTGCTTGCCGCCGGTGGCGATGACCTTCACCTCATGGTTCATCAGGTGAGAGGGCAGCTCGCTGGTGGGACGCCCGCCGTTGACCAGGCCCCAGCAGATGCGGTAGTTCTCGCCCTTGTCGTCCAGCTCGATGATGCAGAAGGAGTCCTCCGGCTTGATGGTGACGTTGCGGAAATACTTGCCGGAGCCGGTGACCAGGAAATACTCCCCGGCCAGCTTGGGGACGGTGGTGCCGATGGGCCGCCACTCGGCGGGGTGAAGCTCCTCCTTCACCTGCTCCACCTCCTCCGGCTTGATGCGGTAGCTCAGGTTGCCGCCGTTGCGCTCATGCCAGCCCTGCTTCCAGCCGTCGTCGGCCATGCGCATAAAGCCCTGTACAAATTCTGCGTCCAATACCTTCATTTGACTCATTCCTTTCTGATATTCCGTTGGGTTTGACGGATGTTTACCGGGTGACGATGTCCACCGGCACGTTCAAAATTTTTGCCACCTTCAAAATGGTGTCGATATGCCGCCCGGTGGCCGCCGCGAAGTGGTGGGTGGGGCCGCACTCGCTCCAGCGGGTGACGAACTCCCTGGCTCCGCAGGTGAAGCGGGTGCGCATATTGGTGTCGCCGAAGGACAGGATCTTGCCCTCCTCGTTGACGCCCTCCGCCACTACGAACTTGAAATTGCCGTTGCCGTCCTGGGTGATAGCCAGGTAGGTCACAGGGCCGGTGTAGGGGTAGAACTGGGTCAGGTAGCCGCCGCCGGTCTTGCCGTGGAACACCTTGACGATCTTCATGGTGGGCTTCCTGTCGGAGATATCCGCGTCGCCGGAGCCGCTGTGGCCGATGATGGCGATGTCGTCGTTGAAGTCGATGGAGTACATCTCCGCCAGCTGGCCGGTGCCGGAGATGGTCTTGAGGATGCTCATGGCCATGGCCACCTTCATGTCGCCCTCCACGGCGCAGGCGGTGCCCTGCTTGATGAGCATGGAGAAGGCGGGGATGAGCATGCTGTCCAGCACCCCGGCCTTGCCCTGGGCGTAGCCGTCGTAGTGGGAGGCGATGAGGCCCAGTTGCTCGTCCTTGACCCACTGCTCAAAGGCGACCACGTACTTCGCCATCTCCCAGACCTCTTCGATGCTGCCGCCGCCCTCGATGTCGAAGGTGTCGAGGATGTCCTGAGCCTTGGCACGGATGGTGTCCTCGTCGGTGACGTTGTCGGCGATGGCCCACATCTTCTCCCAGTCGAACTGCTTGGTGTACAGGCCCATCCGCCGGTACAGATTGGACTCGTCGATATACAGGTCCATCATGCCGGGATAGGGGCGGCCGATCTGGGCGATGTTGGTCTGGCGGAAGCGGCGGCGCACCTGGGCCGCCCTGCACCAGTCCTCGATCTCCGCCTGCACGGAGGGGTCGCCGCCCTCCACCACGCCGGTAATGACGGCGTGGCGCTTGCCGAACCGCTCCAGGTCGGCCACCATCTCGCCCACGGCGCCGCAGGCATAGCCCTCGCCCAGCCAGGAGGCGATGTCCGTGTGGTCATAGTCCAGAGCCTTGAGCTTCTGGACGTTGACCAGCACCACCGGCACGTCCAGGTCCTTTACTGCGGGGAGCATATTGTAGGACGTGGCGTAGGTCAGCAGCTGCAAAAAGACCAGGTCAACGTCCGCTGCCCGGAACAGGTCGCCCGCCGCCTGGGACTGCTCCTTGGTGGTGACCATGCCCCCGTCCACGATGTCCACCGTGTCCGGGATGGTCTGCTTGAACGCCTCATACTGGGCCTGGAACTCCGGCACCAGGGAGGGGAACTGGGGCAGATAAGCGCCCAAGGCGATGGAAAAGACGCCTACCTTCGCTTTTGTGTTGACTAGCATACTCATACCTCCATTTTAGTCCGGTTGGACTTCCTTAATATCAAAGCTCCTCCGGATGGCGGCTCTGGCCTCCTCCAGGGAGGAGAATTCGCCTCCGTAGATCATCTGGACGATCAGGTTGCCGATGGCGGTACCCTCCACCGGTCCGGCGTAGACGGGCAGCCCGGCGGCCCGTGCGGTCATCCGGTTCAGGTACATATCCTGGCATCCGCCGCCCACGATGTTGATGCTGGTGTAGCGCTTGCCGGTGAGCTGCTGCAGATCCCGGATGGCCTCAGAATACCGGCGGGTCAGGCTGACATAGACGCACTGCATGATCTCCCCCACCGTCTCCGGGACGGGCTGGCCGGTTTTGGCGCAGTAGTCCTTCACCGCCTGTATCATGCTGTCTGGGGCCAGGAACCCGGCATCGTCCACGTCCACCACCGAGGGGAAGTCCTGCGCGCCCTCCGCCGCGGCGATCAGGTCAGGGAACGACCACTGCTTGCCGCTGATTGTACGGGCCGTCTTGCCGGAGACGTAGTTGACCCCGTTCAGCTCCCGGCGGATGGACTGGATCATCCACAGGCCCATAATGTTTTTCAGGTAGCGGTAGCGATACCACGCCCCGCCCTCGTTGGTGAAGTTCTGGGCCCGGCTGGCCTCGGTGGTGATGGGCTGCTCGTTCTCCACCCCCAGCAGGGACCAGGTGCCGCTGGAGAGATACACCGCGTTGTCGTCCTTCGCAGGGACCGCCAGGAAGGCGGAGCCGGTGTCGTGGGTGGCGGGCAGGATCACCGTGGCGTTAAAGCCCACCTGCGCCTGAATTTCTGGCAGCAGCTCCCCCACCACCGTTCCCGGCACGGACAGCTCCCCGAACAGACGGGTGGGCAGGCCCAGCCGGGCGATCAGGCCCAGGTCCCAGGTCTTTTCCCTGGCGCTCACCAGGTTGGTGCTGGTGGCGTTGGTGTATTCCTGTTTTTTCACTCCGGTGAGCCGGAAGTTGAAGTAGTCCGGTATCATCAGCAGGCTCTCCGTCTGCTCCAGCTGTTTCGGATGCTCTTTCTTTAACGCCATGAGCTGGTAGATGGTGTTGAAAATTTGCTTTTGTATGCCAGTTCTGGCGTACAGCTCCTCTGGGGGGATGTTGGCGTCCACCAGGGCGTCCATCCCCTCCGTCCGGCTGTCCCGGTAGGCCACGGCGTCTCCCAGCAGCTGATCGTCCTTATCCAGCAGAACGTAGTCCACCGCCCAGGTGTCGATGCCGATCACCGTAGGGGTGGTCCCCCGCTCGCCGCACGCCTTCAGTCCCCCCAGAATACCGTTCCAGAGGTTGTCCATGTCCCAGCAATCGTGTCCGTTTTTCCGTACCTGCCGGTTGTCGAATCGGTAGACCTCCTCCAGGACGAGCCTACCCTCCTGGACGCTGCCCAGGATGTGCCGCCCGCTGGAGGCTCCGATGTCGATGGCCAGGTAGCTTCCTGCCATGCTCATCACGCCTTTCCACTGAAAAAACTAAAAATAACCTGCAAAATCACTTCGTTTTTTCTTTAACAACAGGATACCACCCGCAGGCATCAAAAAAGAAGGTCCTGCAAAAAAGTTTTTAGGGACCTGATTTGCATTTTGCGGCTGCGTGTTGTATACTGAACCTGCCCACAGACGATCGGCGAGAGGAGGGACGCTCCATGCGTCAGGAGCTTTTGGACGCGCTCCGGGTCATCACCCCGGAGGAGCAGGAAATTTTGGGGGGAGACCCCTCCATCCATCGGGACCTGTACACCTCCCGGCGGGAGTTTGTGGTGGACAGCGACAAGCTGCTGGCCAAGGGCAAGCTCATCGAGATACGGCCCCACACCCGTTTCGCCCACTTCCCCGTCCACCGGCACAACTATGTGGAGTTGGTCTATATGTGCGCCGGGACGACCACCCATATCATCAACCAGCGGGAGCGCATCGTTCTCCAGGAGGGAGACCTGCTCTTTCTCAACCAGAACGTCTACCACGAGATCCTCCCCGCCGCCGAGGGGGATATTGCGGTCAACTTTATCATCCTCCCGGACTTTTTCAAGCAGCCCGTCTCCATGATCGAGCGGGAGAACGTGCTGCGGGACTTTCTCGTCTCCGCCCTCTCCGGGGAGCGGACCATCTCCGACTACCTTCACATCCAGGCCAAGGGCATTGTTCCGGTGGAAAATCTGATGGAGAACATGATCTGGACGCTGATCCACCATCTTCCCGGTACCAACAGCATCAACCAGACCTCCATGGGCCTGCTGCTGATGAATCTGTCCCGGTTTGCAGACACCATCAACCGCACCGACCCAGGCCAGGAGGAGCAAAATCTGGTCTTTTCCGTTCTGAATTATATCGACACCCGCTATCGCTCCGGCACTCTGGCGGAGATCTCCGCCGAGCTGGGCCAGCCCACCTATACGGTGAGCCGTCTGCTGAAAAAGCATATGGGGAGCAATTTTCGGGAGCTGCTCCAGTCGAGAAAGCTCCAGCAGGCCGCCTATCTGCTGGACAACACCGCCCTCTCCGTCGATGCGATCATGGAGCGGGTGGGCTACGACAACAGCAGCTATTTCTACCGGAAATTCCGGGAACGGTACGGCTGTTCCCCGCGGGAGTACCGGCAGCAGCGCTGATTGTTCGTCAAAATCTTCCCGCCTTTCATTGACAGAACCCCTGATGTGGGTTAGAATATTCCCATGAGTTACGTATTTTTTGACCTGGAATGGAACCAGGGCTATCCTCGCTCCGAGGCAGAAAAAATCGACGAGATCATCCAGTTTGGCGCCCATCGTCTGGACTCCTGGGAGGACGGCGGCGTCTCTTTTTCCGCTTACGTCCGGCCGTCGATTCATAAAAAGCTCCACCACCAGGTCAAAAAGATGGTCCCCCTGGAGGCCGACAGCCTGAAACGGGCGGGGAGCTTCCGTCAGGTAGCGGCCCAGTTTTTCCGCTGGTGCGGCGACGGGGCGGAGTTCTTCACCTGGGGCACCTGCGACGCCCGTGTGCTGGACACCAATCTGTGCTGGTACGGTATGGAGGAGTATCTGGATCTGGAGATCTACGACCTCCAGCGGACCTTCGACCTGCTGGTGCTGCACACCTGTCACCAGACCTCTCTGGAGACCGCCGTGGCCGCCCTGGGCCTGGATGCGGAGCTGACCTACCACGATGCGGGGCACGACGCCTTTTACACCGCCCGCATCGGGGCGGAGCTGGTGCGCCGATTCGGCCCTCTCCCCTCCGAGACGGAGCTGGACCGGATGGAGGAGGCGCTTCGCCGTCAGCAGCGTCTGGAGGCCGTTCAGGCCGCCTCCCAGTCGCTGGAATCCCTTCTGGCCCAGGAGCAGCCCGTCCTCCGCCGGAGGTGCAGCCAGTTCCCCACCCCGGCGGACTGTCTGAAAAGCAGGAGCGCCCGGGTGTTCCACTGTCCCCAGTGCGACAACTGGCTTTGCAGCGGCAACTGGTATCAGGTGGAAGACCGCTATCTCTCCCGGAGCCGCTGCCTGGAGCATGGCCGGTTCCTCAGCTGTCTCACCATACAGGAGACGGGAGACGGGTCTGTAGACGGTTTGCTCCAGGTCTACCCGGAGGAGGCCGCCCCAGACGGCCTGTTCCATCAGTGCAAGGTGGGAGGCAGGCTCATTGAGGTGCACCAGATGCCCAAAAAGCGCCACCGCTCCCGCAAAAACCGGAGCAAGGCCAGAAAAGAGATCGGTTAAGCGCCCAGGGGCGGAGAGAACGCCCCTGGGCGCTTTCTCTGTCCTTTTTCACAAGAAGCGCAGGATAAAGCGCCGTTTTTTTGGGATTGACAATCCTTCGGATGCGGATATAATGTTCTGTACAGGTGTCAAGACACCTGTACACTGACATAAAGAGAGGGATTCCTCATGGGAGCATTCCTGAAACGGGCCGGGGAGGCAGTCAAGGCCTTCCTGCGCCGAAAGAACATTGAGATCTCCGCCAAACGCTACGGCATCGACGCCATGTCCGCCATGGCCCAGGGACTGTTTGCGTCCCTGCTGATCGGCACCATTATCAAAACCCTGGGACAGCAGCTGGGAGTCGATTTCCTGGTAGAAATGGGGACCTACGCCACTGATATGGCCGGCCCCGCCATGGCTGTGGCCATCGGCTTTGCCCTGGGCGCGCCTCCTCTGGTGCTGTTTTCCCTCATCGCCGTGGGCAACGCCGCCAACTATCTGGGGGGCGCAGGCGGCCCCCTGGCGGTGTTCGTCATCGCCATTATCGCCGCTGAATTCGGCAAGGCAGTTTCCAAGGAGACGAAGGTAGACATCCTGGTGACGCCCGCCGTGACCATTGTTGTGGGCGTGTGCCTCTCCGCCTGGTGGGCGCCCGCCATCGGCAGCGCCGCCAGCGCCGTGGGAACGGTCATCATGTGGGCTACGGAGCAGCAGCCCTTCCTCATGGGCATCCTCGTCTCGGTGCTGGTGGGCGTGGCTCTGACCCTGCCCATCTCCTCCGCCGCCATCTGCTCCGCCATCGGCCTGACCGGGCTGGCGGGCGGCGCAGCCGTGGCCGGCTGCTGCGCCCAGATGGTGGGCTTCGCGGTCATGAGCTTTCAGGAGAACCGCTGGGGCGGACTGGTGAGCCAGGGCCTGGGCACTTCCATGCTCCAGATGAGCAACATCCTGAAAAATCCCCGCATCTGGATCCCCCCCACTCTGGCCGCCGCCATCACCGGCCCCATCGCCACCTGTATCTTCCAGCTGGAGATGAACGGCCCCGCTGTCTCCTCCGGCATGGGTACCTGTGGTCTGGTGGGACAGATCGGCGTCTACTCCGGCTGGGTCAGCGACGTGGCCGCCGGAACCAAGACGGCCATCACCGCCATGGACTGGGTGGGCCTGATCCTGGTCTGCTTCGTCCTGCCCGCCGTGATCTGCTGGGCGCTGGGCCTGCTGTTCCGGAAGCTGGGCTGGATCAAAGAGGGCGATCTGAAGCTGGATTGACCTCTCCGCGCCGCCCGCTCCGGGCACAGATCGAAATGGGAAAGTTTAGCTCGACCTTTGCCTCCCCTTGTGATAAAATGAACGCAGTTTCATTTCACGAGGGGAGGTTTTTCTATGGCTGCGCAGACGGAACGGCATCTGTGCGTCGGCCTGCTGGCCCATGTGGACGCGGGAAAGACTACTCTCTCCGAGGCGCTGCTCTACCGGGCGGGCTGTCTGAAGCGGCTGGGCCGGGTGGACCATCAGGACGCCTTTCTAGACACCGATTCCCTGGAGCGGGAGCGGGGCATCACCATCTTCTCCAAGCAGGCCATCCTGCCCCTGGAGGGGGTCGCCGTCACCCTACTGGACACCCCCGGCCATGTGGACTTCTCCACCGAGGCGGAGCGGGTGCTGCCGGTGCTGGACTGCGCCGTGCTGGTCGTCAGCGGCACCGACGGCGTCCAGGGCCACACCGAGACCCTGTGGAGGCTGCTGGAGAACTACCGGGTGCCCGTCTTTCTGTTTGTCAACAAGACCGACCTACCCGGAACGGACCGGGAGGCCGTCCTCGCCCAGCTCCGGCAGCACTTCGGGGAGGGCTGCGTTCCCTTTGACCGCCCATTGGGGGAGGAGGCCGCCGTCTGCTCCGAGGAGCTGCTGGAGCAGTATCTGGAGCGGGGGGAGCTGTCCGATGACGCGCTGCGGCGGGCGATCAAAGAGCGGAAGCTGTTCCCCTGCTGGTTCGGCTCCGCCCTCCGGCTGGAGGGGGTGGACGAGCTGCTTCACGGGCTGGAGCGGTTCGCCCCTGTCCCGGACTACGGGCCGGACTTCGGGGCCAGAGTGTTCAAAATCAGCCGGGATCCCCAGGGGAACCGGCTGACCTGGATGAAGCTCACCGGAGGTTCCCTCCGGGTGAAGGAGCCCCTCTCCGGTGAGGCCAACGGCCTCCCCTGGAGCGAGAAGGCGGACCAGCTCCGGCTGTACTCCGGGGCAAAATTCCAGGCGGTGGGCCAGGTGGAGGCGGGGATGGTCTGCGCTGTCACCGGGCTGACCCACACCCGGCCGGGGCAGGGCCTGGGCATTGAGCCGGACGGGGCCGAGCCGGTCCTCGCCCCGGTGATGACCTGCCAGGCGATGCTCCCCGACGGGACCGACGCCCACACCGTTCTGGCAAAGCTCCAGGAGCTGGAGGAGGAGGACCCCCAGCTCCACGCCGTCTGGAACCGTCACCTGGGGGAGATCTTCGTCCAGCTCATGGGGCCGGTGCAGGTGGAGATCTTGCAGCGCAGGCTGCGGGAGCGGTACGGGCTGGAGGTATCCTTCGGCCCGGGGCGTATTCTGTACCGGGAGACCATCGCCGCCCCGGTCACCGGGGTGGGCCATTTTGAGCCCCTCCGGCACTATGCCGAGGTACACCTTTTGCTGGAGCCGGGGGAGCCAGGCAGCGGGATACAGCTGCGCTCCGTCTGCGACCAGGACAAGCTGGAGCTGAACTGGCAGCGGCTCATCCTCACCCACCTGGCCGAGCGGGAGCATCTGGGGGTACTCACCGGCTCCCCCGTCACCGACCTGGTCATCACCCTTCTGGTGGGCAAGGCCCATCTGAAGCACACCGAGGGGGGTGACTTCCGGGAGGCGTCCTATCGGGCGGTGCGCCAGGGACTGCGCAAGGCGGAGTCCGTCCTGCTGGAGCCGTGGTACGAGGTGACCCTGGACCTCCCGGCGGAGTGTCTGGGCCGGGCCATGAGCGATTTGCAGCAGCGCTCCGGCGATTTTGCGCCTCCGGAGCAGACGGGCGACCGGGTCATCCTCCGGGGGACCGCCCCCGCCTCGGAGATGGCCGACTACGCCAACGAGGTGGTCGCCTACACCAGAGGCCGGGGACAGCTCTCCCTCCTGCCGGGGGGCTACCGCCCCTGCCACAACGCCGACGAGGTGATCGCCGCCACAGGCTACGACCCGGACAGCGACGTGGAGAACACGGCAGACTCCGTCTTCTGCGCCCAC
>JAJBTD010000176.1 GCA_020861055.1 Clostridiales bacterium
ATTTTGCTCCGGTCTGTTCTCCATGCGGAAATAGGCGAGGACAACGGCGTCGACCATAAAGCGGATGATGTCCTCCCTGGTGTCAAAGTATCGGTAGAAGGCTTTCCGGGGCACCCCCGCCGCCCGGCACAGTTCGGCGACGGTGATCTCGTGATAGCTCTGCCGATCCAGTAGGCTCATAAACGTCCGGACAATATGGTTCTGGCGCTGGATGCTCTGCTCCCTTTGACAGTTTTTATACATGGTCGGTTCCTCCTGGCCGTATTTGGCCCACTAATATGGAAATGTTGCACAATTTTCGGCGCGCGTTTTTGGAGCCTAAGTGTCACACCTGGGCGGTTCTGGGCCTGTTGCTTTTGGGAAAGCAGGATATAATGAACTCACATTCGTTCTTTGGTATAAGTGGTTTCTTCCAATCCGAACCGGCGGGGAGGCGTCTGTTCCGGAAAAACGACCCATATCAGAGGACATCTGGGATCATATCGGAAAGGAGCAACCCCAAATGGCAAAGAATGATAAACCGAAGAAAGCGAAGAAGAAGAAGGGGACTGGCGTGGTCAAGTGGTCGGTGATCACCGTCATCGCCGTGATCCTCTGCGTCGCCCTGGTCTACGCCAACACCCTGGCCTTCGGCAGCGCCCAGGTCATCAACATCTATCTGGGCACCAGCACCACCAAGACGGTGGACAGCGACGACAGCGCCGTCTACTACGAGACCGGCTATGACAGCACCGAGGCGCTGGAGGCCCACGACCGGGAGATCGCCGAGCAGCTCTCCGGCGAGGGTATCGTCCTGCTGAAAAACGACAACGACGCTCTGCCGCTCTCCAGTGGCTCCGCCGTGAGCACCTTCAGCCATTCCGTGGTGGACATCGTCACCTGCGGCACCGGCTCCGCTGACATTGACACCTCCGCCGCCCCCACGCTGAAGGAGGCGCTGGAGGCGGTGGGCCTCTCCGTCAACTCTACCCTCTGGGACTTCTATGAGACCGGGGCGGGCAGCAAGTACGTCCGTACCCCCGGAAAGGGCTCTATCCTGAGCAATCGGACAGAGTGGGACATCAACGAGGTGCCGGTGAGCGTGTACACCGACGCTGTGACCGCCTCCTACAGCGAGTACAACGACGCCGCCATCGTAGTCATCTCCCGTGTGGCCGGCGAGGGCGCTGACCTGGCGCTGGACGGATTTGCGGACGGCACCAACATCCTGGAGCTGACCTCCGAGGAGCAGGAGATGTTGGAGATGGTGAACGAGAGCTTTGACACCGTCATCGTCCTCATCAACTCCACCAACGCCTTGGAGTGCGTCTTTATCGACAACGAGGCCTACGGCATCGACGCCGTCCTGTGGATCGGCTACACCGGCACCTGGGGCCTGAACTCCGTGGCCGACATCCTGGTGGGCAATACCAACCCCTCCGGCAAGCTGGTGGACACCTACTGCTACGACAACACCACTGCCCCGTCCATGGCCAGCTTGTACGGCTACACCTGGGCCAACTATGACGAGTCGGATACCGAAAACTGGTACTCCGTCTCCAACGGCGGTCTGGACGGCAATATGAAGTACATCACCTATCAGGAGGGCATCTATATCGGTTATCGGTACTATGAGACCCGGTATGAGGATGCGGTCATGGGCAGCGGCAACGCCGGAGACTACGACTACACCAGCGAGGTGGCCTACCCATTCGGCTACGGCCTGAGCTACACCGACTTTGCGTGGTCGGATTTCGCTGTCAGCTTTGACGCCGCCTCCGACACCTTCACCGTCAACGTCACCGTCACCAATACCGGCGACACCGCAGGCAAGGACGTGGTGGAGATTTACTTCCAGTCCCCCTACACCGACTACGACATGGCAAACAGCATCGAGAAGGCCTCCGTGGAGCTGTGCGGCTTCGCCAAGACCGGGCTGCTGGAGCCGGGCACCTCCGAGACGGTGACCATCGAGATCCCCCGGGAGGAGCTGGCCGCCTATGACAGCACCAGCGCCAGGACCTATATCCTGGACGCCGGGGACTATTACCTCACCGCCGCCACCGACGCCCATGAAGCGGTCAACAACGTCCTGGCTGCCAAGGGTTACACTATTGCCGACGGCATGACCGCCGACGGAGACGCCGCCTTTGTCTCCACCTACACCAACGACGCCCTGGACGCCGAGACCTACTCCGTCTCCTCCGCCACCGGCTATGAGATCACCAACCAGTTCGACAGCGCCGACCTGAACTACTACGACGGCTATGAGATGACCTATCTCTCCCGCTCCGACTGGCAGGGCACCTGGCCCACAGGTATGGACGGTCTGGAGGCCAGCGAGGAGATGCTGGAGGGCGGCCTGAATCCCTATCTGTCCTACGTCAGCACAGACGACGGCACCGAGTATCCCACCATGGGGGCCGACAACGGCATGACCCTTGGCATGATGATCGGCAAGGACTACGACGACGAGGACTGGGACCTGCTGCTGGATCAGCTCACCTTTGAGGAGATGGCCGAGATGATCGGCCAGGGCTACCACAACACCGCCATGGCAGTCTCTGTCTCCAAGCCCGCCACCACCGACGACAATGGTCCTCAGGGCTTTACCCAGTCCCTGACCGGCGTTTCCGAGTGCCACGCCGCCTACTCCGACGAGAACATTATGGCGGCCACCTGGAACGTGGATTTGATGTATGAAGTGGGCGTCTGCCTGGGCACTGACGTCCTCGACCTGGGCGCATCCGGCCTGTATGGCCCGGCTATGAACACCCACCGCAACGCCTACTGCGGCCGCAACTTCGAGTATTACTCCGAGGACGGCTTCCTGGCCGGCAAGATCGCCGCCGCCGAGGTCTCCGGCATCCAGACCAAGGGCGTGTATGTCTACATCAAGCACTTTGCCCTGAACGACTCCGAGACCGGCTGCCGCTGCATCTCCACCTTTGCCAACGAGCAGTCCATCCGTGAGATCTACCTCAAGCCCTTCCAGACGGCGATCACTGAGGGCGGCGCCAAGTGTGTCATGAACTCCTTCGCCCGCTTTGGCGTCACCTGGTCCGGCGCCTATTACGGCCTCCAGACCGAGGTGCTCCGGAATGAGTGGGGGCTGGAAGGCTTCTCCCTCACCGACTTCTCCGGCAACTCCCAGTTCGCCTCCTACGGCATTGTGATGCAGTCCTTCGACGCAGTCTATGGCCTACTGGCCGGTACAGACGCTTGGGACTCCTCTGCTACTCAGTGGACGGAAGAGCTGGTCAACTATTATCAGGACGACGCCACCGTGGCCCAGGCCATGCGGCAGGCTTGCCACCGCATCCTGTACACGGTCGCCAACTCCAACGCCATGAATGGCTTCACCGAGGACACCAAGATCGTCGCCGTCACCCCGTGGTGGGAGACCGCCATCTATGCTCTTGATGTGGTAGTAGGCGCATTCACCGTGTTCAGCGTGGTCAAGCTGGTACTGGCCATCCGCCGCCGCGGCAAGGCTAAGCAGCAGGCGTAACCCCTGACGGACGCGGAGCGTCCCACCTCAAATAAGCGTTCTTCTACCATATCCCCCTCTCCGGCCTCCTCCTCCCATTGGGGCCGGGGAGGGTGGAGTTCTTTGAGGACGGAGAATGTGTGGAAAACACCGGACGCCGGGTGAATCTCACCAGGCGTCCGGTGTCCGTTTTGCTGGAAATTAAAGCGCGGAGAGGTCCATGCCTGCGATGGCTTTGGCGCACCGGGGGCAGAGGTCGCCCTCCTGGGCGATGGCGGCGTTGTGGAGCCAGCACCGGGGGCACTTGGGGGCGGGATGCACCGTCACCTGGACGGTGAGGCCGGGGATGTTGGTCCCCGGAACGCCCTCGCCCTCGCCCTCCACGGCCTCCACCTGGGAGACGATGAACAGGTCGGCCAGCTTCAGGTTCTTTACCTGGCCGTACAACTCCACCGCCTCGCCGGTGAGGTAGAGGGTGAGCATGGCGTCGGTGGACTTCTTGCACACCTTGGCAACACGGGCCTGCTCCAGGGCCTGGTTCATGTCCGCCTTGAAGGAGAGCAGCGTGGCCCAGCGCTGCTCCTGCTCCTCGGTGAGGGTCCAGTCCTCCCGGACGACAGGGATATCGTTGAGCAGAGCGGCCTCGGCGTTGTCGGAGGCCAGGTGAGGCATGGCCTGCCAGATCTCCTCGCTGGTAAAGGCCAGCAGGGGGGTCAGGATGCGCACCAGTGCGTCAAGGATGTGGAAGATGGCGGACTGGGTGCTGCGGCGCTCGAAGGAGTCGCCGCCCTCGCAGTAGAGCCGGTCCTTGACGATGTCCAGATAGAAGTTGGACATCTCCACTACGCAGAAGTTGTACACGTTCCGGTAGATGGCGTGGAACTCGTACACCTCATAGGCCTGGCGCACCTTGTCCACCAGGCGGTTCAGGGCGGCGACGGCCCACTGGTCCAGCTCCATCATGTCCTCAAAGGCTACCAGGTCGGTGTTGGGGTCGAAGCCGTTCAGGTTGCCCAGGATATACCGGCAGGTGTTGCGGATTTTCAGATAGGCGTCCGCCAGCTGCTTCAAAATGGGCTTGGACAGCCGCATATCCTGGGTATAGTCGGCGGAGGAAACCCACAGGCGGAAGATGTCCGCCCCGTACTCCTTGATGGTGTCCTGGGGGGAGATGGCGTTGCCCAGGCTCTTGTGCATGACCTTGCCCTGGCCGTCCACCGTCCAGCCGTGGGTGACGATCTGCTTGTAGGGAGGCACGCCGTTGACGGCGATGGAGGTGAGCATAGAGGACTGGAACCAGCCCCGATACTGGTCGCCGCCCTCCAGATACAGGTCGGCGGGATAGGTCAGCTCAGGCCGTACCTCGCAGACCGCCTTCCAGGTGGAGCCGGAGTCGAACCACACGTCCAGAATATCCTGCTCCTTGCGGAATTCCGTGCCGCCGCAATTCTCGCAGACGGCCCCCTCCGGCATCAGCTCCTCCTCGGAGTGGGCCCACCAGGCGTTGGAGCCCTCCTCCCGGAAGATGGCGGAGACCTTGGCGATGGACGCCTCGTTGCAGTAGGGCTTGCCGCACTGCTTGCAGAAGAACATGGGGATGGGCACGCCCCAGGTGCGCTGACGGGAGATGCACCAGTCGGACCGCTCCCGGATCATGGAGATCATCCGCTCCTTGCCCCACTCCGGCTTCCACCAGATGCTGTCGCAGGAGGCCACTGCCTGCTCCTTGATGGCGTCCACGCTGGCGAACCACTGCTGGGTGGCCCGGAAGATGACGGGCTTTTTGCAGCGCCAGCAATGGGGGTAGCTGTGGGTGATGTCCCGGCTGGACAGCAGCGCGCCGCTGGCCACCAGGTCCTTGTAGATGATCGGGTGGGCCTTCTGGACGTGGATGCCCTTGTAGGGGCCGGCGAACTCGTTCAGGAAGCCCTGGGCGTCCACCGAGACCTCCATGGTGATGTCGGTGGGGATCTCCGGATACCGCTGGCAGACATAGAAGTCGTCCAGGCCGAAGGAGGGGGCGGTGTGGACGCAGCCGGAGCCGGCGTCCAGGGTGACGTGGTCGCCCAGAATAATGAGGGAATCCCGCTCCATAAAGGGATGGTAAGCGGTCATATACTCAAACTCGTCGCCGTACAGGGTGGCTACCGTCTCATACCCGGTGATGCCGCTCTCGCTCATGACGCTGTCCACCAGCTCGGTGGCCATGATGAGGATGTCCCCGGAGGCGATCTTCACCAGGGAGTACTCCAGCTGGGGATTCAGGCAGATCGCCATGTTCCCCGGCAGGGTCCAGGTGGTGGTGGTCCAGATGACGAAGTACATCTTGTCCAGATCGCCGTATTGGGCCAGCTTGCCCTTGTCGTCATGGACCCGGAACTTGACGAAAATAGTGGTCACCGGGTCGTCCTGGTACTCCACCTCGGCCTCGGCCAGAGCGGTCTCGCAGGTGGGGCACCAGTAGGTGGGCTTCAGTCCCTGGTAGATCAGGCCCTTCTGGGCCATGGCGCCAAAGACCTCCACCTGCTTAGCCTCAAACTCCGGCTCCAGGGTGATATAGGGGTGGTCCCAGTCGCCGATGACGCCCAGGCGCTTGAAATCCTCCCGCTGCTTGTCCACCTGCTCCAGGGCGAAGGCCCGGCACTTGTCCCGGAACTCCGGCACGGGCATAGTGTTCCGCTTGACGCCCTTCTTCTGAATGGCAGTCTCGATGGGCATGCCGTGGGTGTCCCAGCCGGGGATATAGGGGGCCTTGTAGCCCATCATGTTCTTGGAGCGGACGATAAAGTCCTTGATCACCTTGTTCATGGCGGTGCCGATGTGGATGTTACCGTTGGCATAGGGAGGGCCGTCATGGAGGATAAAGGAGGGCCGCCCCTCGTTCTTCTGCATCAGCTTGTGATACAGATCCTTGCGGTACATCTCCTCCAGCATCCCCGGCTCCCGCTTGGCCAGCGCTGCCCGCATGGGGAAATCCGTCTTGGGCAGATGGATGGTCTTGTTGTAATCTGGCATGGTTTCCTTCCTCTCTACCGGTATCAATGGCAGACAATCACATAGCCTCTGAAACCAGAGGCTATGTGATCCTGATGACGTTCACGCTGTCGGTCCGCCCTGACGGGCGGGGTATGTCACTTGATCTCGTAGTCCTTCCCGAACTTCAGATTGGTGAAGTCGATCCGGGCGGTGGTGGAGGCAGGAGCGGCGGGGGCCTCCTGCTGGGGCTCCTCCGGCGCTGCCTCCGCCTCCTCGATGGCGGCTGCCGCCTCCTGGGCGATCATCTCGCCGATGGAGTCCGCCTCCTCAGGAGCGGGCGCTGCTTTCTCGGCGGCAGGCGCAGCCTCCTCGGCTGCGGCGTTCTCGTCGGGCAGTTCGTCCCCCTGACCCAGATCGGGCAGATTCTCCAGGAAGGCCTGCTGCTGGTCGGTCAGATCCTGGACAGCGGCCAGGTACTCCGCCGTCTGACGGCGGGCCTCCGCCAGCTGGCTGCGGCAGGCGGCGATCTCGTCGTCATAGGCGCCCTTTCTGGCCCGGATATCCTGCTCCAGCGCGTCCAGGATGGCCTCCCGCTTGCTCTCCGCCTCGGAGACGATGTCGCTCGCCGTCTTTTGGGCGGAGTGCAGGGTGGCCCGCATAATGTCCTCGGTCTCCCGATATTCGTTGATCTTGTCCGCCAGGATTTTCAGCTTGTTTCGCAGGTCAGCGTTTTCAGCGCAGAGCGCACGGTAGTCCTGGGTGATCTGATCCAGGAAGTTATCCACTTCCGTCATGGTGTATCCGCCAAATCTGGCTTTGGTAAAGGTTTGCGCCTCTACGGCTTCCGGTGTCAGCACAGATAGTCCCCCTTCGTCTAATGTTCCTGTCCTGTGGGGCAGGGCTTCCGGTCAATGTGGGACGGGATCAGAAATGCATCCCGTTGCTCTCCAGCTCGTCGATCAGATCGCCGATAATGTCCACGTTGTACGGGGTGATGATGTAGGTGGAGATAGCCACCTTCTTGATCTTTCCCTCCAGGGCATAGGCCACGCCGGAGAGAAAGTCCACCATCCGGCGGGCGATATCCTTGTTGACGGACTCCAGGTTGAGCACCACGGTGCGCTTGTCCCGGAGGTGATTGGCGATGGAGGAGGCCTCGTCAAACTTCTCCGGCTTGACCAGGACCACCTGGAGCTGAGTGGTGGTGTTGATGTTTACCACATTGTCGCCGGAACCGCCGCGGCGATCGGAGGACGATTGGTCAGAGTATCCGGAATAGCCGGAATAGCTGGACTCCTCTGTCCGGGCGCTCCGACGGGAACGCTCCTTGGAGGCCTCGCCCTCGGTCTCCTCCTCCTCGTAATCCACGTCGTCCACGTCGTCCTCATAGGGGTGTGCCAGACGCTTGAGTTCATCCATAAAGCCCATTTCGTGTTCCTCCTGTACGGGTGTATTATATCTCTATCCGTCACCCGTTGGCCCGCATGGGCGGCCGCGCTCCGAAGAGAGCGGTGCCGATCCGAACCTGGGTGGCTCCATGGGCGATGGCCTCGGCGAAGTCTCCGCTCATGCCCATGGACAGACAGTCAATACTCACTTTATTATCATACATTTTGCCTCTGATGTCAACAAATAGCTGCTGCATTTCGGCAAAATATTGCTCATTTCCCCTGGGAATTTCTGTCACCGGGGGAATTGCCATCAATCCCCGCGGGCTGACACCGGGCAGACGGGCCGCCAGAGCGATCAGGGACTGGACCTCCGACGGCGCGACGCCGGATTTGCTGGCCTCTCCGCCGATGTTCACCTCGATGAGCACGTCCTGGACGACGCCCAGCCGTTGCGCCCGCTGGTCGATGGCCAGAAGCAGCTCCTCCGAGTCCACCGACTCGATGAGGCTGACCTTGCCCACCAGGTATTTCACCTTGTTCTTCTGGAGGTGACCGATAAAGTGGACCTGCGCCCCCTCATAGGCCCCGTCCGCCCAGTGGGCGTTGAACTCCTGGACCCGGTTCTCTCCGCAGACGGTGATGCCGGCGGCGATGGCCTGCCGGATGGTCTCCGAGGTCTGCACCTTGGTGGCGGCGATCAGCGTCACCTCTGAGGGAGCTCTCCCCGCATTGATGGCCGCCTGGGCCACGGCCTGCTGTACTGCCGCCACATTCCTGGCGATCTGTTCCTTATCCATCGATAACCACCTTCCCATCGTGAAGATCCTTGCCGCTGACCAGGACGCTGTCCCCGGCCCGGAGCTGTTTGGCCTCCTGGGTCTGAGTCATGTTTTCCTCCGTGACGGACCGGACCAGATAGTAGTCGCTGCCGGTGTACAGCAGCTCCACCTCCACCCATTTGGCCTGGCCCCCGGTGACCCGGTATACGCCGTAGGCTCCCGTCTCCTGGTCGATGCGCAGGGCCTTCATCGGAACGCGCAGACCGGTATAGGTGCCGTAGACCACGTCCGCCTCCTCCTCACGGAGCAGGGTGGTGGAGGACAGATTCCTGTTGGAATAAAACACCACCGCGACCTCGCCGTCCTCGTTGGCGGTGCTGATGGACTGGACGGTCATCTCCTGCCCCCCGGCGGAGCCATCGAAGTTGATCGTGACCGTATCTCCCGTGGAGAGGTATTTGGAGACGTTTTTATCCATAATGGCCGCATAGTACCAGTCGAAGCTGGTGATGATCTTCCCGGTGGCCTGGCCGGAAGGCTCCTCCTGGACGGCGGCGGCCGCACGGAGGCTCTCCGGCGTCAGACCGTCCAAGATAGAAGGGGTCAGGCAGCTCTCATAGCCGTCCACCATGGCGGAGAAGATGCCGGAGACGGAGGTGCGGACGATGGAGGTGGCGGACTCCGTGGCGTTTTCCAGAGAATAGATTTGGCTGTTCAGGGCGCTGATCTCCGCGCTGAGGGAGGAGTCGGAGCTGATGGTATAATCCCGCTGGAAGATCAGGTTCTCCAGCTCCCCCACCTGTTCGGACAGATTGTCCAGATCTCCGGCGCTGACGGAGGATTTCAGGGCGGTGATGGCGTCCACGATCTGGCTGTTGAGCTTCATGGCGTCAGATTCCTCGGTGCCGTTGCTCTGGAGATACTCCAGCCGCTCCAGTTCCTCCAGGAGCCGGTCCAGCTCCTGGTGCTGCTCCAGGGCCTCCTGAGAGCTGTAGATGCGGGCGACCACGCCCCCCGACGCCACATTTTCGCCCTCGGCCACCACGATCTCCATCAGATCGCCGCCGTCAGACAGAACGGTCTCCTCCCGGACGACATAGCCGGTGGAGGGGAGGGTGCTCTCGCTGGTGTAGGAGTAGACGGTGGCGGTCTCGTAGCCGCCCACGAACACCTGATAGGCGTAGACGCCGAAATAGGCCAGCGCTCCCGCCAGCAGCACCAGCATAAGGATGCGGAAGATGTATTTGCTTGGCTTCATCGCTGCCTCCCTGTCCTCGCCCCGGCAGGGAGGCGTGGGTCACTGACCGGCCTGCTCCGGGGCGGCGTACTCCCGCAGGTCGATGGGACGCTCCGGGACGATGGTAGATATGGCGTGTTTGTAGATGATCTGCTGCTTTCCCTCGGTGTGGACGACCACGGTAAAGGGGTCAAAGCCGGTCACCACTCCCCGGAACTGAAAGCCGTTCATCAGAAAGATGGTGGCGGACATCCCGCTCCGGCGGAGTCTGGACAGGAAAAAATCCTGCAAGCTGCTGTTTTTCTGCTGCATGGTTGGGACACATCCTTTTCTATGTAGTGAGTGAGGACATGTCCTGGGGCGGGGAGACAGGGCCTGTCCTCCCTGTCATCCTATACCCGCCGCCGCTGCTTTTTCTGTCGCAAATTGACAGGCCGCCGCAATATCCGGCTCTCTTTCCCAGAGATACCACTCCATGGCAGAGTTGCGCCGGAACCAGGTGAGCTGCCGCTTGGCGTACTGCCGGCTGCGGAGCTTCACCTCCGCCACAGCCTCCTCCAGAGAACCCTCTCCCCGGACGGCCCTTGCCAGCTCCTTGTAGCCGATGGCCTGCATGGAGGTGCAGTCCGGGCTGACGCCCCGATCCAGAAGGGCGGACACCTCCTCCGCCAGCCCCTGGGCCATCATCGCGTCCACCCGGAGGTCGATGCGCCGCCACAGCTCCTGCCGGTCGGGAAAGTTCAGCCCGATCCAGCAACCCCGGTAACGGGGAAGCATGGCCCTGGTCTCCCGGTCGTGCCGGGAGATGGTCTTTCCCGTCTCGTGCCAGACCTCCAGCGCCCGGAGAATGCGCTTCCTGTCGTTGACGTGGAGCCGGGCCGCCGTCTCCGGGTCCACCTGCTCCAGCTCCCTGAGAAGGGGCTCCGTCCCCTCCGTCTCCGCCCGCTGCGCCAGGCGCTCCCGCCATCCGGTGGAGGGGCAGGGGGCAAAGCTCCGCCCGTCCATGAGGGAGTCGATATACAGCCCGGTGCCGCCGGCGATGATGGGGACTTTCCCCCGCGCCAGAATGTCGTCCACAGCGGCGGAGGCCAGGGCCACATACCGGGCCACGGAGAAATTTTCCTCCGGGTCGGCCACATCCAGCAGGTGATGGGGGACCCCCTCCCGCTCGGCGGGGGTGGGCTTGGCGGTGCCGATGTCCATATGGCGATAGACCTGCATGGAGTCTGCGCTGACCACCTCTCCCCCCAGGCGCTTTGCCAGGGCGATGGAGAGGGCGGTCTTGCCGGAGGCGGTTGGCCCGGCGATGACGATCACGTTTGCGCCCATGGGCGGGCCTCCTGTCTGTGTGTGATGGTCAGTTCCGGCGGCCAAACTGCTTTTCCAGCTGCTGCCGGGTCAGCTCGATGGCCACCGGTCTGCCGTGGGGGCAGTATTTCACCTGCCCGGACATCACCGCCTGGGCCACGACCTCCAGCTCCGCCGGGTCGTTTTTCCAGCCGCCCTTGATGGCGGCCTTGCAGGCCATGGTGTGGAGCACTCCGTCACGGGCGGAGGCGGGGTCCGCTCCGCCGTTTTCCAGCAGCTGACCGGCGATCTCGGAGAGCACCCGGTCCGCCTCGTCCCCTTCCACATAGTCGGGGACCTCCCGGACGAGGAGATCTCCGCCGCCGAAGTCCTCTACCTCAAAGCCGAAGGAGTGGAGCAGGTCCAGATTGCGGAGCAAAATCTCCCGCTCCGCCGGGTCGGGACGCACCACCACCGGGGCGAGAAGGACCTGTCTCATAGGAGTATAGTCCCTCTCCTTCATTTTGTCAAAATTCATCCGCTCATGGGCGGCGTGCTTGTCGATGAGGACGATCTTATCCCCCTGCTCCACGATGATGTAGGTGTTCAGCACCTCCCCCGCCAGACGCCATTGGGCGTCCTCCGGGGAGAGACCGCTCTCCGCCTGGGTGGTCAGCTCCGGCTCCTGAGGGGCGGGAGCAGATACCGGCTGAGGCGGCTCGTCCGTCACAGGGGCCGTTGGCGCGGAGGTTTGCACCTCCGGCACATCCCGGAGCAGCTCGTCTGCGGACACCGCAGGGGCGGGCTTTGAGTCAGCGTCCTCCTGCTGCATCCCCAGGGCCTCCAGCACCACCTGGACCTCCCGGCTCTGGCGCTGCTTCTGCTCCCGGCGCTCCTGCTCCCGCTGGCGCTGCTGCTCCCGGAGGGCGGCGGCGTTGCGGCTGGTGGCCGCCTGCCAGGGGGAGATCTCCCGGTCATAGGCGGGCTGGGCAGTGGAGCGGAGCAGGCCGGGGGCCTGCTGGCGGTACTCCTGGGCGGTCATGCTCTTGAAAAAGGTCTGGTTGGGGGTGACGGTGTACTGGCGCTGGGGTTTGGGGGGCTGCTGGGGCAGCTCCGCCGCCACATGGCCCTG
>JAJBTD010000057.1 GCA_020861055.1 Clostridiales bacterium
GGGGGGGTGCTTGCGGTACTGCCACGGCGTCATCCCCGTGCAGTTTTTGAACTCTGCGCCTAATTGTCTCTGTGAGGAAAACGCATAGGTGTAAGCGATGCTCTTGTACGAGTCGTCCGTGTAAATCAGCTGACTCTTTGCCGCATAAATCTTTTCCTGCATGATGTAGTCCTTCAGCTTGAGGCCGGTAGTGCGGGAAAAGGTGCTGGACAGGTGCTTTGTGGACACCCCAAGCTGCTCCGCCAGGTCCTGCACCTCGATTTTGGAGTGGAGCTGCTGCATGATCAGCTCCTTGCAGGTGGACACCAGGGGAGGCTCCTTTTCCATCTCTGCCTCGCTGAGACCATGCACCAGCTTGCAGTAGTCGATCTCGGCCTGACGCATATAGGCCAGCGCCTCCGCCCCATTCTGCACCTCGTCGATCTGCTGGATATAGGCGTCCGTCATGGAATAGGCCAGCTCCGGCTGGACACCGGCAGCCATGGCGGAGCGGGACGCCAGGGCGGTCACAATGGCCGCATGATATTTTGCCTGCCGCAGCGGGTCAGCGGACATTTTCCCGCCCCGGCCCAGATAGACCTCCTGGAGCCGATCCAGCAGCATTCTCATGTCTCCGCTGCGGATGCTGCCCTGCTCCCGCAGCTCCTGGCGGTAGGGATTGTGGAGGGCGGCCTCTTCCTGGTTGTTGTAGAGCACCTGGTGCAGATATTTGTTCATCCGCTCCACGTCCTGGCTGTCGCAAAAGCTCATCCGCACCAGGGTATTGATGTCCACCGAGACGCCGGAGACCGTCTCAGCCAGCATCAGCACCCCATGGGCGAACAGCTCCAGAGATACCAGGCTCACCCGGTAGGGCGGCTCCTGCTCCAGCCTGTGCCACCGCTGCAAAAACTGACCAGCCTGGGTCACATTCTCAGACAGGCAGCACGGCCCCACCAGGAACACAGCACCCTCTCCCTGCACAATGCCATACAGAACGGAGTCCCCCTCCAAAAAGAGCAGCGGCATATCCTTCCGGGCCTGCTCCAGCAGATGGCGGCAGAAGGCGGGGTCGCTGCGGAACAGATCCTGCTGCTCCCCGTAATCCTCATAGATCGCGACCAGTTCGCCGTCCGGGCGATAGACGTGTATCGGGGCGTGAATCAGGCAAATGATGTGGCGGCAGAGCTGCTGTGTGGTCATAAGGGCACCTCCCTAGCGGATTTCTTCTTCTCCACCGCACCATTTTCCCACAATCCATTCCCCGACGCAATTCTTTTTTCATCCTTTGGGAGTGGAAAATTTTCCCCCCTCCGCGAAAAAATTCATGTTGCAATCCCGGACGGATTCCCGTATAATGGGCGGCGCAATCAGCCCGCCGGATACGGTGGGCGTCTTTGGAGAAGGGGAGAGTCAGCGATGAGAAAACAGCAGAGCTTTCAGTGGGAGGCGCTGTCCGTGGGCGTCTGCTACTACCCGGAGCAGTGGGACGAGTCCCTGTGGCGGGACGACCTGCGCCGGATGTGGGCGGCGGGCATCCGCTGTATCCGCATCGGGGAGTTTGCCTGGAGCAAGGTGGAGCCTGTGGAGGGCCAGTTTACCTACGACTTCTTTGACCGCTTCCTCGCCGTGGTGGCGGAGACGGAGATGAAGGTCATCTTCGGCACCCCCACCGCCACACCTCCCGCCTGGCTCACCGAGCGGTACCCGGAGGTGCTCAACTGCCGCCAGGACGGGGTGCCCTACCGCCACGGGATGCGGCGGCACTACAACTACAACTCCCCGGTCTACCAGCGGCTCTCCGCCCGCATCGTGGAGGCCTTCGCCTCCCACTATGCCCCACACCCCAGCGTGGTGGGCTGGCAGATTGACAACGAGATCAACTGTGAGACGGGGGATTTCTACTCCGAGAGCGACACCGCCGCCTTCCGGGTGTTCCTCCGGGAGAAGTATGGTTCTCTGGATGAGCTGAACCGGGCCTGGGGGACAGTGTTCTGGAATCAGACCTATACAGAGTGGGAGGAGATTTACGTCCCCCGCACCACCATTCACAACTCCACCAATCCCCATCAGGTGCTGGACTACATCCGCTTCGTCTCGGACAGCGCCGTCCGGTTCTGCAAAATGCAGAGCGACATCGTCCGGCGGTACTGCAAGCCGGGGGACTTCATCACCACCAACGGCCTGTTCGGCCATCTGGACAACCACCGGATGATGGACGAGGCGCTGGACGTGTACACCTATGACTCCTACCCCAACTTCGCCTTCTGCATGAAGGAGGACCCCCTTCACGCAGACAACCTGAACGACCGTCGGTGGAGCCAGCATTTGACCGAGGTGCGCTCCGTCTGCCCCCACTTCGGCATTATGGAGCAGCAGTCCGGGGCGCTGGGGTGGAACACCCGGATGGAGTCTCCCGCCCCCAAGCCGGGGCAGCTGACTCTCTGGGCCATGCAGAGCGTGGCCCACGGGGCGGACTACGTCAGCTTTTTCCGCTGGCGCACCTCCGTCATGGGCACCGAGATGTACTGGCACGGGATTCTGGACTATGACAACCGGGACAACCGGAAGCTCCGGGAGGTCCAGGCGTTTGCGGATCGGCTCCACAACCTCCGGGAGCTGGCCGGAGCGGAGTATGAGGCCGCCTTCGCCCTGGTCAAAGACTATGACAACGACTGGGACGCGGAGCTGGACGCCTGGCACCGCCGCCTGACCTGGCAGAGCGAGGAGGAAATTTTCATCGCCGCCCAGCTGGCCCACACGCCTATGGACATCCTGTACCTGCTGGACAGCACCGAGACGGCGGAGCTGCTGCGGTATCCAGTCCTGTTCTGCCCCCACAGCCTGATTCTGACGGAGGAGCGGGCAGCGCTGCTCCGGGACTATGTGGAGCAGGGCGGCACCCTTGTCATCGGGGCCCGCACCGGGCAGAAGGACGGGACCGGCCAGTGCGTCATGGCCCCCATGCCCGGCCTGCTGGCGGGGGCCACCGGGACCACTGTGGCGGAGGGCACCTTCGTCGGCCCGGCGGACGGGACGGTCTGTATGGACTGGGACGGGCGTGAGCTGGACACCGGGGTTTACAACGAGGTGCTCACCCCCACCGAGCCGGAGACCCGGGTGCTGGCCCGGTACACCGGCAACTATTACGCTGGGGAGCCCGCCCTGACCGAGCGGCGGCTGGGCAAGGGAAAAGTCCTACATTTTGGCGGCAGCTTTACCAGGGAAACTGTCCTGGCTTTTTTGAACAGCCTGAACCTGTCCGAGCCCTGGGGCGATCTGCTGACCCTCCCCGCCGACTGCGAGCTATGCGTCCGCAGGAAGGGGGAGACACGGCTGTTCTTCGTCCTGAACTACGCCGCCACCCCTCAGACCGTTACCCTCCACGCTCCCCTGACGGACGCGGAGACCGGCGAGGGGGTGGAGGGGGACGTTGTCCTCAAGCCCTATGAGGTGAAGATTTTCCGGAATTAAAACAATTCTCCAAAGGCGGCAGGCGTTCCTCAGACGCCCTGCCGGAAAAAACGGAAAGCCCAGGCGCTCGTTGCTGAGCGCCTGGGCTTTCTGGGTCGTTGTCATGTATTCTATTTTACAACAGTCCATTTGCGTTGTTTTTATATTGACTGTAATTGACCTCAATTTGCTCCTGTAAGACCCGAAATGCCAGTTCCATCTGCGGACTGACCCACCTGTTTTTGTGGAACACGCACACCCCCGGATACGATTTGTCATCCAGCTCTGTCTCCAGCCGGAGCAGGGAACCGTTCTTCAGCTCCTCCTCCACAGAAAACTGTGGAACATAGGCGATTCCCAGGTTGTTCATAACGCTTCTTTTGACGGCTTCGATGCTTTGCAGCTTCATGTCCGGGTTCAGCACAATGTCCTTTTGATCGAGATAGGTGGCAATTCCTTTCTGATAATTTGCGTAAGGCTCGTTCAAAATCATACTGATTTCCTTCCGCTGATGCGGGGTGATGAAATCACGTTCCGCCGGGGCCATAAAGGGCGAAGCAATCAAGCACGCCTGAAACGGTCTGGCGGGCAGATGCGCCACCGTGTCCGGGAAGTGCCCCTTATCGCAGTCGATTCCAATATCAGCAGACCCATTGACGATTGCCTGGTTGATCTCCTCTGATGGGAGCGAATTGAAAACCAGATTCACCCTGGGCGCTTCATATAGAATTTCCTTGATGATAGGCTGCATGAGATAGATAAAAATAGAGTCCGGCGCAACCAACCGCAGCGTCCCCGTGATTTCTGAGATGTCTTTGTTATAGTTGCTGATTTGTTCCACGTTTTGCAGGATGGCCCTGACAAACGGCAGGATGTCCCGTCCCGCCTGGGTCAGTTCCATTCGCCGCCCGACCTTTTCAAACAGCTTCATGGATAACTCATCTTCCAACTGCCGTATCTGAGATGTAACCGTGGAAGGCGCATAATTGAGTTGTGTTGCTGCCTTTTGAAAGCTGCCTGTTTCTATGATCGCAACGAGTGTGACAAGATTTTTCGTATCCATAGCGTCCTCCCTAAAAAATACACGAAAAAGTCGAATCCCGCATTTCGAATCATTCGCTTTTTTTGAACAATTTCCGGTGCTATTATAACCCGGAGGGCGGGAGATGGCAAGCGCCGAATGTACATCGTCCTTTCAAAAATGATATGAGGAGGAAGATCAATGGATTTTCATTTTACACAGGAGGAACAACGGCTGCTGGATCAAATCCACGAGTTTGCTGTCAATGAGGTCGCACCTCTGGCGGCTGAACTGGACGAGCAGGAACGCTTCCCGTCAGAGGCATTCAAGCGCCTGGGCGAGATGGACATGATGGGGGTCTGCTATCCGAAGGAGGTGGGCGGCGGTAGACACTCGTATTTGGCCTATATCGCTATGGTGGAGGAGCTGGCGAAATACTGTGCCACGACTTCTATTATGTTTGCCGCCCATCATTCCCTGGGGGCCTTTGCGCTTTCCGTGCTTGGGACGCCGGAGCAAAAGGAGAAATACCTGCTGCCCCTGATGAAGGGGGAAAAGCTGGGGGCGTTTGGCTGCACGGAACCGGAAGCCGGTACGGATTTGGGCGGCGGCCAGCGCACAAGGGCGGAGGACAAGGGCGACCACTGGCTGCTCAATGGTTCCAAAATCTTTATTACCAACGGTTACTACGCTGACATCTACTTTATCAGCGCTGTGACTGACCCCAGCCAGAGGAGCAGGGGTATTTCCGCCTTTGTGGTGGAGAAAGGCACACCTGGCTTTACCTTTGGCAAAAAGGAAAAGAAAATGGGGATTCGTGGCTCTGCTACCTATGAGCTTGTTTTCCAGGATTGCAAAATTCCGAAGGAAAATCTGCTGGGTGAACAGGGAAAAGGCTTCAAAACGGCACTTGCCACTCTGGACGGCGGGCGTATCAGCGTGGGCGCTCAGGCGGTCGGTATTGCACAGGGAGCCATCGACTGCTGCAAACAATATGTGACGGAACACAGCACAAATGGACAACTGATCTCCAAATACCAATACACGCAATTCCAGCTTGCGGATATGCAAACCAAGGTGGATGCCGCCCGGCTCCTGGTTTGGCGGGCTGCCCAGGCCAAGCAGGACGGCGAACCTTATGGGCAATACGCCGCGATGGGAAAGCTCTTTGCCTCGGAGACTGCGGTGGATGTCACCCGCCGCTGTATCGACCTTGTGGGGATGGACGGCGTATCCGGCGCATATCCCTTTGAACGATTCCTGCGGGACGCCAAAATCACAGAAATTTATGAGGGGACCAGCGAGGTGCAGCGCATGGTGATATCCGGAGCGATGGGTATAAAATGATGATTCTCATTCCTGTAGTGAGCGATCACCTATGCTCGGTCGTAGTTGCCAGATTCCTTCCACTATAGCGCACAGGAGGCCCTTTCCCTTATCTATAAACCCCCAGTTGACCTGGGGCCTGCCTGCTGTTTCTATGCCTCCACGCTCCTTTGCTTTGCAGCTGCCGCAGTCTTCCTCTGTTAAACGCGCCGCATGATCTCCAAGCAAAATCCTCCCCTCAATACCGCAATCCGCTTGCGCTTCCGTTAGGCACATACTATAATAATGCTAACACAAGTCCGCAAGAGAGGGGAGATACCACCATGTATACCATCGCCGTCTGCGACGACGAGCCAGCCTCTGTCCAATATATCTCAGATACCGTCCAAAAGCGGTTCCAGGCGCAGCGTATCCCCGTCAGCGTGGACGGCTATTGGCGCGCGGAGGATCTGCTGAGCCGCCTGGAGAGCGGCACCTGCTACGATGTGCTGCTGCTGGACATCGATATGCCCGGCATGGACGGTATCGAGCTGTGCCGCCGGTTCCACACCTCCGACCGTGGGGTGCTGGTGGTGTTTGTTTCCAATAAGGAGGAGATGGTGTTCCAGACCTTCGAGGTGCAGCCCTTCCGGTTCGTGCGCAAGCGCCGGTTTCAGAAGGAGATCGACGGCCTGGTGCGTGCTCTCACCCAGGAGCTGGAGCGGCGGGGAGACAAGTGGCTCCGCTTTTCCAGCGAATCGGACGGCACGGTCTACTCTGTCAACATCCGCAAGCTGGTCTATGTAGAGGCCAGGGGCAAATCCTGCCGTCTCCGCTCTGCTGAAATGACAGAGGAGGTCAGGGTGCAATTTCAGACGCTCTGCCGCCAGTTGGAGGAGGATGCCTTCATCCAGGTGCACCGAAGCTATCTGGTGAATCCCTACTATATCTATCGCATCGATGCGGACACCGTCCTGCTGGACACCGGGGAGACAGTCCCCCTCAGCCGCAGGCGGCGGGCACAGATCAAGGAAGCCTATTTTCAGTGGAGCAGGTGTGAAGGATGAATATTGCGTGGAGTGAGATTTTCGACTTTGACGGTCTTGTGGAGATCGTCGTCATGCTGGTTACGGTCATGTCCATCTTCGAGTGGAAATATAGCCGGAGACGAACCATACTGACGGCGGTAGGATGCGGGACAGCCTTTTTCCTGTGCAACACGGCGGTCATTGTGGGCAACGAGGTGTTAGACCTTGTGTCCGATACGGTTCGATTTAATCTATATGCGGTTCTGATTGTCTTCTTTGGATTTCTGTTCGCCGTGCGCTGTCTGAAAGGGTACTGGCAGCAGCACCTGGTTACCATTCTGTTTTTCAAGGACTGCGTCCTCTTTGTCTCCTTCCTGTACAAGACGACAGAGGACTATTGGCCGGAGCTGCTGGGCGACAGCCCGTTCGCCTGGCTGGTGGACAAGGTGATCAGTATCGTCATGATCCTGCTGGCGGCCCTGCTGTGCAAGACCATGAGCCATCCCATCCACACCCCTATCTCCGCCGGGTACTGGTGCATCTCCGCTCTGACGCCGCTGCTGCTCCTGCTTTTGTGGGAGCAGATAGATGGAGCAACTCCCAACGGTGCAAACGGAGACCTTGCCATGAATGCGGCGGTCAACGCCATGCTGCTGGCGGTCAGCTTCTTCGCCTACGCCCTGTTCATTCGCCTGGCACGGGAGATGGAGAAGCAGATGGAGCTCCAGCTGACCAACCAGAGCCTGGCCTTCCAAATCCGGCAGGTGGACGACGCCCAGGCGCAGCTGGAGCAGACCCGGACGGCCCGACATGAGATGAAAAACACCTATTTCTATCTGGAATCTCTGCTAGAGCAGGGGAAATACGACGAGATGCGCCAGGTGCTGGAGCGGGACATCTGGCCCCAGTTTGAGCGCCAGGAGCTGGTGACCACCGGCAATCAGCTTGTGGATATGATTCTCTCCCAAAAGGTGGCGGACGCCCGGCGGCGTGACATCCCCGTGGTGCTGGACGTCCAGCTGCCCAGAGAGCTGAAGGTGCAGCAGCAGATGCTGTGCAGCCTGCTGTCCAATCTGCTGGACAACGCCATCGAGGCCTCCTGCCAGGTGGAGTCGCCGGACATCTTCTGTTCCATGCGGGAGCAGAAGGGGTATCTTCGGGTGGAGGTGCGCAATCGGATCGACTGCTCTGTACTCAGCCAGAACCCCACCCTCCGCACCACCAAGCAGGACCGGGAAAACCACGGCATCGGGATGCGGATGATCCGTCAGGTGGTGGACCGGAGCGACGGCATCCTGGACATTCGGGAGCGGGATGACTATTTCGTGGTCCAGGCGCTCCTTCCCGAGCGGGAGGAGACAGAGCCGGTCGGGATGCGGCAGTCCGCATGACAGACATTTCACACAGAATATCACAGCAAAGAGCCTCCGCAGTTGTGCAGACTGCGGAGGTCTTTTGCTACCGTTCACGCCATATTTTGACCGTTCGTTCCGTTTTTTATCCAAATGATTTCCCGGTGATAGAATGGCATCAGCGACAGTGCCGGAGGAGGAGCCCGCCTCTCCGCCCGACGGCTTGTCAGGGAAGTACAGCTTCACGATTCAAGGAGGTACAGAATGAACAACAAGAAGAAGAAAAACCGTTGGCTGCTCCCGTTGATCCTTGCCGTGATCTTCGTGGTGGCCGTGGCCATCATCGGCGCGAACATCTATAATCTGATGTTCGGCGGCTCTGTCACCGTCTCCATGGAGGACGTATACAGCAACATCGCCGCTTGCGCACCTCAGCTCGTCCTCATCGCCGTGGCGGTGGTGGCGGTCATCGTCATCAGCATCGTGGTACGCAAGCAGAACGAGGCCAAGCGCTCCTTCATCCGCTGGGAGTCCTTCCTGGCTATGGTGCTGGTCGTCGCCATTGCCGTCAACTGGATCTGCCTGGGCACGGAGTACTCTCTGCTCAGCCAGGTGCTGGCGGATGAGATGGCCCTCAGCGAGGAGACTCAGGCGGAGTCCCTGGAGCTGGCGGAGACCATCGCCGATGAAGGCATCGTCCTGCTGAAAAACGACGACGACGCCCTGCCCATCAGCACGGACACCAAGCTGAACGTCTTTGGCTGGGGCAGCACCCAGCCTGTCTATGGCGGCAGCGGCTCCGGTGACGTGGACGAGTCCACCGCCACCTCTCTACTCCAGGGCCTGAAGGACGCAGGCTACACCCTGAACGACGACCTGAGCCAGTTCTATGTGGACTATCGCTCTGACCGCCCTGAGGTCGGCATGATGAGCGAGGATTGGACCATCGTACAGCCCACCATGGAGGAGTACGACGAGGCCGGCATCTTTGAGCAGGCCGTGGAGTTCTCCGATACGGCGATCATCGTCCTGACTCGCTCCGGCGGCGAGGGCATGGACCTGCCCGACACCTATTCCTCCGACTGCACCTACAACACCACCCAGCAGGGCGGAGACGTGGTGTACTCCACCCAGGAGGACGACATCGACTCCAGCAAGAGCTATCTGGAGCTGAGCAACCGGGAGATCGAGCTGGTGGAGCGGGTCACCAGTGAGTTCAGCAACGTTATCGTCATCATCAACTCCTCCAACGTTATGGAGATGGGCTGGGTAGACGAGTATGACAACATCAACGCTGTCCTTTGGGTAGCCGGTGCTGGCGTCAACGGCTTTGAAGCCCTGGGCGAGATCCTCTCCGGCGAGGTCAACCCCTCCGGCAAAACCGTGGACACCTGGGTCTATGACCTGAAGAACACCCCCACCTCCAATAACTTCGGAGAATATGCCTACACCAACTCTGACGAGATCAACGGCGACACCGGCGAGGTGAAGTTCGTCAACTACGTGGAGAGCATCTATGTGGGCTACAAGTTCTATGAGACGGCCGCCGTGGAGAGGCTGATCGATTACGACTCCACCGTTCAGTATCCCTTCGGCTACGGCCTGAGCTACACCACCTTTGAGCAGGAGATCTCCAGCTTCTCCGTCAGCGGCACCACCGTCACCATGGAGGTGACCGTCACCAACACCGGCTCTGTGGCGGGCAAGGACGTGGTGGAGGTCTACTTTGATCCTCCCTACACCAACGGCGGCATCGAGAAGGCCAGCGCTAACCTGCTCACCTTCGCCAAGACCAGCGAGCTGGCAGCCGGGGCCTCCGAGACCGTGACTATCACCTTCGAGCTGGAAGATATGGCCTCCTATGACGACACCGGCATCAAGGCCGAGGGCGGTGCTTACGTCCTGGAGGCTGGTGATTACACCGTCTCCATCAACTCCGACTCCCACACCGTACTGGACTCCGAGACGGTCACCGTCGAGGATGACGTGATCTACAACGACGAGAACGACGGCGCCCGCTCCAGCGACGAGACCGCTGCCGTCAACCAGTTTGACCAGGCCCGGGGCGACGTCACCTATCTGAGCCGGGCGGACGGCTTCGCCAACTACGAGGAGGCCACTGCTGCTCCCACCAACTACGAGATGAGCGCAGAGCAGATCGCCGTCTACACCAGCAAGGCCACCAACGACATGTCTGAGTACGATGATCCCGACGCTGAGATGCCCACCACCGGGGCGGACAACGGTCTGACCCTGGCGGACATGGTGGGCCTCGATTACGACGATCCCCAGTGGGACGACCTGCTGGATCAGCTCACCGTGGACGAGATGGTGAACATGGTCACCGACGGCGGCTTTAAGAGCACCGCTATGGACTCCATCGACGCGCCTCAGTCTGTGGACTCCGACGGCCCCGCCAGCCTGACCAGCAACTACAATGACAACACCGGCACCGCCTACCCCTGCGCCACCATGATTGCCGCCACCTGGAATCAGGAGCTGGCCTATGCCCGCGGCACCCAGATGGGCATCGAGGCTGGTGAGCTGGGCATCACCGGCTGGTACGGCCCGGCTATGGACATCCACCGTAGCGCCTTCTCCGGCCGTAACTTTGAGTATTACTCCGAGGACGGCACCCTGTCCGGCATTATGGGCGGTCTGGAGGTCAAGGGCGCTACCGAGCAGGGCGTGATGGTCTACCTGAAGCACTTCGTCCTGAACGACCAGGAGACCAACCGCACCAACGGCATCTGCACCTGGACCACCGAGCAGGCCCTCCGTGAGATCTATCTGAAGGCCTTCGAGTCCGCCTTCAAGGACGGCAACAGCACCGCCGTCATGACCTCCTTCAACAGTGTAGGCGCTGAGTGGGCCGGCAGCTGCGAGGCTCTGCTGACCGAGGTCCTCCGCAACGAGTGGGGCTTCCACGGAGCAGTTATCACCGACGCTATGGACCCCCTGGCAGACTTCTACATGGATCTGAACCTGGGCATCCGGGTGGGCCTGACCAAGGGCCTGTCCTTCTCCGCCGATCCCACTCTGCTGAGCAATACGGACGACGCCAACACGGTGATCGCCCTGCGCAACGCAGCTCACGAGAACCTGTACGCTCAGGTAAACTCCAACGCTCTGGAGCTCAACGACGACTCCACGGCGACATGGGTGATGATGTTCTATGTGGCCGACGCGGCCCTGGCCGTCATCCTGATCGCCGCCGCCATCGTGACCTACCGCAGCTACAAAAAGGAGCTGGCGGAGGCCGAATAACAAGAGCAGAGGATCTTCCTCTTTGCCATAGCTTCCCAAAGCAAACCGCATCCCCCGCCGGGTTCCCGGCGGGGGATGTTGGCGTGTGTTCCCTGTTATCCTGACCCCTACGGTGCCGGGACACGGCCTTTCGGCCTCCCTGTGACGCTTCATTTCCCTGATTTTTGCGCAAATGGCAGCTCCGCATGATTGCGTTTTGTGGGCGAATCGGCTATACTGGTTTTGTCAGGAAACCCTTCCCAGCCAAAGAGGAGAGAGAAATGAAGCGCAGACGCAGTTTTCTCACCGCTGTCATCCTGGTGGTGGTTCTGATCTATAGTTCCCTTCTGCTCCTGCTGATGTGGGTGGAGCGCCCGGAGCCAACGTCGTCCATCAACACCTTTATCGACGCCCTGTGGTATTCCGTGGCCACCCTGACCACAGTGGGGTACGGAGATATCACGCCGGTCACGCCCCTGGGTCGGGCCATCGGCACTGTGTTCGTGCTGCTCTCCACCGGTATCCTGGTCACACTGGTCAGCGCGCTCATCTCCTTCCTGGCCAGCGAAGGGTTCCCACTGCTGCGGCTGTCCTTCCAGAAACGGAAAAACTGGTACTATTTTGCGGATACCGGTATCGAGTCCGCCACGCTGGCCCGGCAAATTTTGCAGAGCGACGATCAGGCGGTCATCATCTACGGCCAGAGCCGAAACAGAATGGAGGCGCCGCCCCCTTAATTCTTCTTAATGTGTAGGATCGTCAATCATACTTTACACTTAGGGAAAGAAGAAAGGACAACTTTCG
>JAJBTD010000204.1 GCA_020861055.1 Clostridiales bacterium
GGCCGTACTTGTTCACCGCCTGACGGGCATATTCCGAGCAGGTGGTGATAAAACGGCAGGAGGGAGGCGTCAGGGGAGAGATCTGAGTCTGATAAAACCGGATGAGCCACAGCATCACCCGTTTGATTCCATTTTTCATGCTTCCGACCTCTCTTTCCCCTCCGCAGTCAGGCCCAGCCGTTTCACCAGGCGCTGAAAATCCCGATCCAGTCTCCGGTACTCGGCGGCGGGTGCGGAGGATCTCCCCACGATGACCAGATCCATTCCCCGTCGCAGCTCCTCCTCGTGAAGACGGTAGATCTCCCGAATACGGCGGCGGGTGCGGTTGCGGACCACGGCGTTTCCCAGCTTGGTGCTGACGGTGATGCCCAGACGGTTGTTCTCATACCGGTTGGGGCTCCAGTACAGCACCAGGGTCGCGCAGGCGGCATACTTTCCCCGATGGTACAGTCTGCGAAAGTCCTTATTCTGTTTGAGTGAGACAGAATATTTCACAAACGGCTCTCCTTGCGTCACCCCGGCCGCCATAGGCGGCGGGTACAGGTGGAAAAAACGCTGCATACAAGCTTAGGGGTGGAAGATCAGCACGGAACCGGTTCGATTCCAAATCATCCACCCCTGAACATCATGGCGCTATTTTTCCCGATTGCCCTTCATCAGTAGGTCAGACGAATACGACCCTTGGCGCGGCGACGGGCGAGGACCTTGCGGCCGTTGGCCGTTGCCATTCTCTTCCGGAAGCCGTGGACCTTAGAGCGATGAAGCTTCTTGGGCTGGTAGGTACGTTTGGTAGCCATAAATAACACCTCCGACTTTCTTATTGCTCAACAAGCCGGCCTGAGCCGGCCGCAGCTGATGAAATCATGCGCCGCAGCCATTCATAGGAATCCAATAAAAAAGAGCGCTGCGGCAAATTCAACGGCTATTATTATAACCCCATCTTTTTCCGGCTGTCAACACCATTTCTGCAATTTCTTCATGAAAATGCGCAATATACCGCCGTAAACAGGCAGAAACACAATATCTTGTGGTCGCCGAAAAGGGGGCCTCTCTGCAAAGGGGAAGCCGCCAAAAGACCGGGCGGGGGCTATTTTTATACAATGTATGGATGCTTTTCACTTGAAGAAAAAAGCTTTTTATGGTATAATGAAACTGCTGATTCTGGGCATTTTGACCCGTTATTTTTATTTTGACTCATTTTTTCATTCGTTCCGGCAGGGGAGCGCAGCAGCCGCTCCCCTCCGTATTCCGTCATTGGGATGGGAGGTTTTAGTATCGTTATGAATTCCGCCGCCGATATCTGGCCCAGCGTTCTGACATTATTGGAACAGGAGCTGACTCCCACCGCTGTCAGCACCTGGTTCGGCGATGCGGAGGCCGTGGAGCTGAGAGAGGATCAACTGGTCATCTGCGTCCCCACTCAATTCAAAAAGGACATTATCGTCTCCCGTTACCTCCCTCAACTGAAAAAGGTGCTTCGCGACCTGTTCGCCGCCGAGCTGGATGTGAGCGTTCTCACCAAGGAGGAGGCGGACCGCTATCGCTCCTCCGGTCAGAAGCGCAATGAGAACATTCTCATGGGAAAGGACGAGTTTACCTTCGACCATTTCGTAGTGGGCTCCTCCAACCGTCTCGCCTACAATGCCGCCATGAACGTGGCGGAAAATCCCGGTAAGAGCTACAATCCCCTCTTTATCTACGGGGAATCCGGCCTGGGAAAGACCCATCTGCTCTACGCCATTTATCACACCATTCATGGCGACCACCCGGACTATGAAATCACCTTCATCAAAGGGGACGAGTTCACCAACGAGCTGCAGGAGGCCATTCGCACCAAGAGCACCGACGCCTTCCGCCAGAAATACCGGGATAAGGACCTGCTGCTGGTGGACGACGTGCAGTTTATCGCCGGCAAGGAGCAGACCCAGGAGGAATTTTTCAATACCTTCAACAATCTGTATGAGGCGGGACACCAAATCGTCCTGACCTCCGACCGTCCCCCCTCTGAGATGGCCCGACTGGAAAACCGCCTCCAGACCCGGTTTGAGTGGGGCCTGCTGGCAGACATCCAGCCGCCAGATTACGAGACCCGATGTGCTATCATCAAAAATAAGGCCATCATGCTGGGGCTTGATCTCCCCAACGACCTGTTGGAGTACATCGCCCAGAATATCACCTCCAACGTCCGTCAGCTGGAGGGCACCATCAAACGTCTGCTGGCCTACCGGGATCTCATGGGACAGGATATCAACGACGAGAATACCTCCAGAGCGATCCAGGCGCTGATTCACGCCAGAGACGAGTACGTTCCCTCTCCGGAGCTGATCATCGAGGAGACTGCGAAATACTTCTCCATGGACCCCAGCGTTATCAAGGGAAGCTCCCGCATGAAGGACATTGTCCTGGCCCGACAGGTCTCCATCTATCTCATCCGCTCCATCACCAACCTGTCCCTCCCGGAAATCGGCAAGGTATTTGGCCAGCATCACTCCACCGTGATGCACTCTCTGGAAAAGGTGGAGAAGATGATGAAGGAGGACAGAGAGCTCTCCGAGATCATCCGGGATATCAAGAGCAATATCAACAGCAGAACCTATTGAGCCGTCTCGACTGTTTTCCACAGCTTCCACAGGGTTTTTCCTCCTGTTGATTGCATTACTGTTGAAAAATCTCTTTTCTCCTTTTTCTCTGCGGATAACCGGTTTCTTTTTCCTCAGCCTTCGTTTTATAAATTTTTCAGTCGTTTCCAGCCTTTTTCCCGGTTTTCCACAGTTTTCCGTCCTCTACTACTACTGCTAAATCAATTATCCTATCTTCTCATAAGGAACGGAGGTATTCATGAAAATTTCCTGCGAAAAGGCGCTGCTCATGAGCGCCATCAACCTCTCCTCCCGCACAGTCGCCCCGAAAAGCTCCATTCCTGCCCTGGAAGGGCTCCTGCTGGAGACGAGAGAAAACCACGTTCAAATCACCGGCTACGATCTGAAAACCGGTATTCGTTCCACCCTTCCGGCGGAAATTCGGGAGGAGGGATCGATTGTCCTGTCCTCCCGTCTATTTGGGGAGATCATCCGCCGGATGCCTGACGATGTGGTGGTCATCTCTACCCAAGGATATACCGTCAACCTGAAATGCGGCATGAGCGAGTTCAACATTCAGGGAATCGACGCCTCGGAGTACCCAGATCTGCCCACGGTAGACTATATGAACACCTTCCAGATCAAACAGAGCGCTCTGCGGGACATGATCGAGCGCACCAGCTTCGCCATCTCTCAGAGCGACGCCAGACCGGTCCATACCGGCTCCCTGTTTGATGTGGAAAAAGTTGAGGAGGGCTATCGCCTGACCATGGTAGCGGTGGACGGCTATCGTCTGGCCCTTCGGCGGGAGCAGCTGAGCCAGGTATCCGCGAAGGACAATTTCAAATTTGTCGTTCCCGGCGCCGCTCTGAAGGAGGTCCAGCGCATCGCCAGCGACGAGGAAAAGGAGATTCAGGTAGTGCTGGGGGAGCGCCATGTGATGTTCAAGACCGAAGAGGTCACCCTGGTCACCCGGCGGCTGGAGGGAGAGTTCCTGAACTACAAGCAGGCCATTCCCACCAACTCCTCCATCACCGTCACGGTGGACACCCGCCGTCTCATCGACTCCATCGACCGCTGCTCCCTCATCATCAGCGAGCAACAGAAGAGCCCCCTCCGCTGCGTCTTTGAAAACGGCGTCATCCGCATCCGCACCTCCACCGCCTTGGGCAACGCCTATGACGAGTGCCCCTCCGACGGGGACGGCAAGGGCCTGGAGATCGGCTTTAATAACCGGTATATGCTGGACGCGTTGAAGGCGGTGCCCACCCCATCTGTTCATCTGGCGCTGAATACGCCGGTCTCCCCCTGCGTCATCACCCGTGCCGAGGGGAGCAGCGTGCCTGAGGACGCCTTTACCTATATGGTGCTGCCCGTCCGGCTCAAGGCTGGGGTGTGACCTGTTAAGGAGAGTAAAATGGAGCAGAAAAGCCATATCACCACGGAATTTATCCGGTTAGACAGTCTGTTGAAATTTGAGGGGCTGGTGGAGACGGGAGGAGAGGCCAAGCTTCTCATCCAGGAGGGCCAGGTGCTGGTAAATGGCCAGATCTGTACCATGCGGGGAAAAAAGATACGTCCCGGCGACCGGGTACAGCTGGGGGATAACACCCTTTTGGTGGAATGATCGTCCATCGACTGAGCCTGGAGGGGTTCCGCAACTATGAGAGCCTGTCCTGCGCCTTTGACCCGGGCATCAATGTGATCGTGGGGGAGAACGCCCAGGGAAAGACCAATCTGCTGGAGGCCATCCGCTATTTCTCCGCCTGCCGCAGCCACCGGGCCAGGACGGATCGGGAGCTGATCTCCTTTGGACGGGATTCGACCCGGATGGAGATGGAGTTGGAGAGCCGGAACCGGGAATTTCACCTGGAGGCCCTCCTTCGGACCGGTCAGCGGCGAAGCCTGTTCTCTAATGGGGTGCGCCTGAAAACGGCGGCGGAGCTGTCCGGTATTTTGAATACCGTCCTGTTTTGTCCCGAAGATCTGTCTCTCATCAAATCCGGGGCGGCGGAGCGGAGGCGGTTTCTGGACGACGCCATCAGCCAGCTCCGTCCCCGGTATGCCCAGGCGATCTCCGTCTATCGCAGGCTCCAGGAGCAAAAGACCCGGATTTTGCGAGATTTCCAGGAGGATCGGTCTGTAGTGGACACTCTGGAGACCTACAGCCTCCAGATGTGCCAGATAGGGGCGCAGATCATTCACTACCGGGCTTATTATCTGGAAAAGCTGAACCGGTTTGCCCCGGACATCCACCGGGAATTCTCCGGGGGCCGGGAGGAGCTGGGACTGCAATACCGGACGGTGAGCGGCGTGACCGACCCGTTGGGCCCTACCGCTCAAATTTATAACCAGCTTTTGGAGCATATGCAGGCCCACAGGCGGGCAGAATGGGAGAGCAGAAGCTGTCTCTCCGGCCCCCACAAGGACGATATCGAGGTCACGGTGAACGGCGTTTCCGCCCGGACCTATGGCAGTCAGGGTCAGACCCGGACGGCGGCTCTCTCCCTTAAATTGGCGGAGCGGGAGATCAGCCGGGACGACCGGGAGGAATATCCCGTACTGCTGCTGGACGACGTGCTCTCCGAGCTGGACCCGCGCCGTCAGGAATTTGTCCTCAACCACATCTCCGGAGGCCAGGTGTTCATCACCTGCTGCGAGGAGGAGAAGCAGGGAAACCTGCGGGCCGGAAAGGTCCTGCGGGTGGAAAACGGACGTATCGTGTGAGAGGGGAGCGCCATGTATCTGCATCTGGGGCAGTCCACTGTCATCGACGACAGGGACATCGTCGGTATCTTTGACCTGGACATCACCAGTCAGAGCTTTCGCACTCGGCAATATCTCAACCGGGCGGAGCAGGCGGGGCAGGTGGAAAGCGTCAGCGACGAGCTGCCCAAGAGCTTTGTCGTCTGTCAGAGCGTGGGTGAGACGGAGCAGCGGGTCTATCTGGCCCAGCCGTCCAGCAGCACGCTGCTGAAGCGGATCAAAAACGGCGTCAGATTTTGATTAATCATTGTATTTGCATTTATATAGGGTACAGGAGAAGTATTATGGCAGAAGATTTACTGGAAAAGGGCACCGCAGTCGCTGCGGACAACGATTATAACGCCTCTGAAATACAGGTGCTGGAGGGGCTGGAGGCTGTCCGGAAGCGTCCGGGCATGTACATCGGCTCCACCTCCTCCTCCGGCCTGCACCACCTGGTCTATGAGATCGTGGACAACTCCATCGACGAGGCCCTGGCGGGGTACTGCTCGGAGATTCAGGTGTTCATCGATGATGGGGACATCATCACCGTCACCGACAACGGGCGGGGCATCCCGGTGGACGTCCAGGCCCAGACGGGCAAGCCCGCCCTGGAGGTGGTGTTTACCATCCTTCATGCCGGCGGCAAGTTCGGCGGCGGGGGCTACAAGGTCTCCGGCGGCCTCCACGGCGTGGGTGCCAGCGTGGTCAACGCCCTGTCAGAATGGCTCACCGTCCAGGTACACAAGGGCGGGAGTATCTATGAGATGAAGTTTTCCCGTGGCAAAGTGACCCAGCCCATGACCGTCGTGGGGGAGACTGACCGCACCGGCACCACCGTCTCCTTTAAGCCCGACCCGGAGATGTTCGAGGATACGGTCTATGATTATGAAATCCTCCACAAGCGGCTCCAGGAGCAGGCGTTTTTGAACGGCGGCCTGCGCATCGTGGTGGAGGACCGCCGTGCGGAGAAGGAGCAGCGGGACGAGCTGTGCTACGAGGGAGGTATCCGCTCCTTCGTGGAGTATATCAACGAGAACAAGGCCCCCATCCATCCGGAGGTCATCTATATGGCCGGGGAGCAGGACGACGCCATGGCGGAGATCGCCATGCAGTACACCGACAGCTATAACGAGGTCATCGTCTCGTTTGCAAATAATATCCACACACCGGAGGGCGGTATGCACGAGACCGGCTTTAAGACCGCGCTCACCACCGTTTTGAATAACTACGGCAAGCAGAAAAAGCTGCTCAAGGACGACGAGAAGGTTTCCGGCGACGACTGCCGGGAGGGGTTGACCTGCGTGATTTCCGTCAAGCTGACGGAGGCCCAGTTCGAAGGGCAGACCAAGGCCAAGCTAGGCAACAGCGAGATCCGGACTCTGGTGAACAACATCGTCTCGGACAAGCTGGAGGTGTTCCTGGAGGAAAATCCCGCCGTGGGCAAGGCGATTCTGGATAAGGCCATGACCGCTGCCCGTGCCAGAGAGGCGGCCCGGAAGGCCAGAGAATCCGTTCGTCGAAAGACCGGCCTGGACTCCGGCCAGATGCCGGACAAGCTCCAGGACTGCAACGAGCGGGACCCTGCTCTGTGCGAGATCTATATCGTGGAGGGCGATTCCGCAGCCGGCTCCGCCATCCAGGGGCGGGACAGCCGGTTCCAGGCCATCCTGTCCATGTGGGGCAAAATGCTCAACGTGGAAAAGGCGAGAGCGGATAAGATTTACGGCAACGACAAGCTGTATCCCCTGGTGCTGGGCCTGGGGGCAGGCATTGGAGACGAGTTTAACATCGACCGCCTGCGCTATCACAAAATCATCATTATGGCGGATGCCGATGTGGACGGCAGCCACATCCGCACCCTGCTGCTCACCTTCTTCTTCCGGTATATGAGGCCCCTCATCGAGAAGGGGTACGTCTATTCCGCTGTACCGCCTCTGTACAAGCTGACCCGTGGAAAGACGACCAGAGTGGCCTATTCCGATGAGGAGCGGGACCGCATCTCCGCTGAGATGAGGTCCGGCAACCCCAACGCCAAAATCGACATCAGCCGGTTCAAGGGTCTGGGCGAGATGGACCCCCATGAGCTGTGGGAGACCACAATGGACCCGGAGCGGCGGTCTCTCCGGCGCATTACCCTGGACGACGCTGTAGCCGCCGACCACGTCTTTACCGTCCTCATGGGCGAGGAGGTAGAGCCTCGTAAGGCCTGGATCGAGAAGAACGCCCAGTATGCGGTGAATCTGGATTTCTGAGATTTCTGAATGGAGATAAGATATGGGACACAACAGAGACTATAAACCGGAGGATATCGCATTCCCCGACCAGGTTATCACGAACTCCGACCTGGTGGGGGAGATGGAGAAGAGCTATATCGAATATGCCATGAGCGTCATCGTGGGCCGGGCGCTGCCCGACGTGCGGGACGGATTGAAGCCCGTCCATCGCCGCATCCTCTACACCATGCACGAGGGCGGCCTGACCTACGACAAGCCCTTTAAGAAGTCTGCTACCTGTGTGGGCGACGTACTGGGCCATTACCACCCCCATGGAGATGCTTCAGTCTACGACGCTATGGTGCGTCTGGCCCAGGATTTCTCCATGCGCTATCCCCTGGTGGACGGCCACGGCAACTTTGGCTCGGTGGACGGCGATCCTCCCGCGGCCTATCGTTACACCGAGGCCAGACTGGCGAAAATCTCCGCCGAAATGCTCCGGGACATCGACAAGGAGACGGTGGACTGGGACCCTAACTTCGACGAGACCCGGAAGGAGCCCCGGGTGCTGCCCAGCCGGTTCCCCAATCTGCTGGTGAACGGCTCCTCCGGCATCGCCGTGGGCATGGCCACCAACATCCCGCCCCACAATCTGCGGGAGGTCATCGATGCAGTCATCTGCGTGCTGGATAACCCCAACGCCACCCTGTCCGATCTGATGGAGCACATCAAAGGACCCGACTTTCCCACACGGGGCATTATCATGGGCCGGGCGGGCATCCGGGCGGCCTACGCCACCGGCCGTGGTCGGATCACCATCCGGGCCAGGACAGAGTTTGAAGAGTTCGGCGCAGGCCGTACCCGTATCGTGGTCACCGAGCTGCCCTATCAGGTGAACAAACGCCAGCTCATCAAGAACATCGCCGAGCAGGTGAAGGACAAGCGTCTCCAGGGCATCTCCGACCTCCGGGACGAGACGGACCGGAACGGGATGCGTATCGTCATCGAGCTGAAAAAGGACGCCAATGCTCAGGTGGTGCTCAACAATCTGTTCAAGCAGACCGCCCTGCAGAGCAACTTCTCCATTATTATGCTGGCCCTGGTGGACAACCAGAAGCAGCCCAAGATCCTCTCTCTCCGGCACATTCTGGACGAGTACATTGCCTTCCAGGAGGAGATTATTGTCCGGCGTACCAAATACGATCTGCGCAAGGCCAGGGAGCGGGCCCATCTGCTGGAGGGCCTGCTCATCGCCCAGGACAACATCGACGAGGTCATCAAAATCATCCGCCAGTCCTACGACAACGCCAGGGAGAACCTGATGGCCCGGTTCGGTCTGGATGAGATCCAGGCTCAGGCCATCTGCGATATGCGGCTCATCGCTCTCCAGGGTCTGAACCGGGAGAAGCTGGAACAGGAGTACAAGGAGCTGGAGGAGAAGATCACCTATTACGTCCGTCTGCTGGAGGACGAGGAGCTGCTGCGCCAGACGCTGAAGGAGGAGCTTACCGCCATCCGGGACAAGTACGGCGACGACCGCATCACCGAGATTCAGGAGGTGGAGGACGAGATCGACGTAGAGGATCTCATCCAGGAGGAGGAGAGCGTCTTTACCCTCTCCCATGCGGGGTATATCAAGCGCACTCCCGTCTCCGCCTACCGCGCCCAGAAGCGGGGAGGAAAGGGAGTCAACGCCCAGGCCCTCCGGGAAGAGGACTATGTGGAGACGTTGTTCACCTGCTCCACCCATGACTATATCCTGTTCTTCACCAATATCGGGAAGGTACACCGGAAGAAGGGCTACCAGATCCCGGAGGCCGGTAGGGCGGCCCGTGGGACGAATCTGGTCAACATCCTGCCCCTGGAGCCGGGGGAGAAGGTCACCACCATGATCCACTGCCGGGAGTTCCCGGAGGACGCCTATTTGATGCTGGTCACCCGAAATGGAACGGTGAAGCGCATCAGCCTGGCGGGTATCAACACCTCCCGAAAGGCGGGTATCCGGGCACTGACCCTGGAGGAAGGGGACAGCCTCATCGCAGTTCGCTTTACCCTGTCGGACGACAGTATTATTTTGGCCACCCACGACGGCATGGCTATCCGGTTTGCCGTGGAGGATGTCCGGTGTATGGGCCGGGACGCTGTGGGCGTCCGGGGCATTAAGCTCCGGGAGGGCGACTACGTGGTGGGCGCCGAGATCGCCAGCCACGGGGAGGCCCTGCTCACCATCACGGAGAACGGCTACGGCAAGCGTACCATGGTGGAGGAGTATACCCTCCAGGGCAGGGGCGGCCAGGGTTTGAAGAACTACAACATCACCTCCAAGACCGGAAAGGTGACGGCGACTGCCATCGTCAAGCCCAGGGACGACATCCTCATGATCTCAGACGATGGGACAATCATTCGCACCAGCGCCGGAGAGGTCAGCGTCTATTCCCGTGTGACTCAGGGCGTGCGAATGATGTCTCTGGATGAGGGGGTCAAGCTGATTGCCATGGCCAAGACCAGGATGTATGAAATGGAGGAGGAGCTGTCGGAGGAAAACGCCGACGACGAGACCTCTGAGGAAGAATAACCGTAGACAAACAGGGGGCGGATGGCTCACATCCGCCCTCTGTCTATAAGGAGTAAAAAGGCATGAAAACCGTGACGCTGTACACCGACGGCGCCTGCTCCGGGAATCCCGGACCGGGGGGCTGGGCGGCAATCCTGCTCTACGGAAAATATGAGAAAGAGCTGTCCGGGGGAGAGCGGAAGACCACCAACAACCGGATGGAGCTCACCGGGGTCATCCGTGGTCTGGAGGCGCTGAACCAGCCCTGTGTAGTGGAGCTGTACTCCGACTCCAAATATGTCATCGACGCTCTGGAAAAGGGCTGGGCCAGGAGCTGGAAGCGCCGGGGCTGGGTCAAGAGCGACAAACAGCCTGCCCTGAATCCGGACCTGTGGGAGCGACTGCTGGAGCTGTGCGACTATCATCAGGTCAACCTACACTGGGTCAAGGGACACGCCAGCAACCCGTACAACAACCGCTGCGACGAGCTGGCGGTGGCGGAGTGGAAGAGGCTGAAATAAAGAGGCAGCTATGTGAGCAGGATTTTCACGCCGAGGGCGATAAGCACCGCCCCGCCTGCCAAACTGGCCCACTGATGGAGACGGCTGCCTGCGCTCTGACCCAACAGACCCCCTGTGACGGAGAGCAGAAAGGCCACAGCGCCAATCACCAGGGAGGAGCTTATCAGCGCCTGGCCCAGATAGGCCAGAGAGACCCCCGCAGCCAGAGCGTCCAGGCTGGTTGCCAGGGCCAGAGCCGCCAGGGGGAGGGGCCGCAGCTCATAACGGGGGGTGGAATTCTCTCTTTGAGGAGAAAGCGCCTCCCAGACCATCCGCAGGCCCAAAAAGGCCAGCAGTCCAAAGGCGGACAGCTGACCCGCCCGCCACAGATACTGACTGAGCCGGTCGCCAAAAGCTCCGCCGATGAGGGTCATTCCTGTCTGGAATCCCCCAAACCACAGGCCTACCATCAGGCTGTCCCGCAGCCGCAGGCCCCGCCCGCCGCCATTGGCTCCACAGCAGATGGCGGCGGCAAAGGCGTCTATCGCCAGACTCAGAGCCAGAAACAGGACAGAAAGCATAGTCATTTCCTCCCAAACCGGCAGAGGGGCCGGATGCTGACCTAAGCATATGCGGGACGGAACGGAAATAAACCGGGAGAGATGGATATGGATGATGTGAGGTGGATGAGGGAGGCCCTGGAGTTGGCCAGAGCTGCCGGAGCGGAGGGAGACGTGCCTGTGGGCTGTGTCATCGTCCGGGATGGAACGGTCGTGGGCCGGGGAAGGAACCGCCGGGAGAAAAACCGCGATGCCACCGCCCACGCCGAGATGGAGGCCATTCGTATGGCGTCTCAGGCGCTGGGAAGCTGGCATCTGGAGGACTGCACCCTGTATGTCACATTGGAGCCGTGTCCCATGTGCGCCGGGGCAATCTGGAACGCCCGGATCGGACGGGTGGTTTTTGGAGCGGCGGACCCGAAAGCCGGGTGCTGCGGCTCTCTGCTCCACCTGGGATTAGAGGGCTTCACCCCGGAGCCGGATATTGTGGGCGGCGTGGAGGAGAAAGCCTGCGCCGAGCTGCTCCGGACGTTTTTTCAGGGACTGCGAATAGGAAAAAAGTGAGCAATTAACATTTTTGTAACGTTTTCTCACTTATTTTTGTAATATCCGGATGTTATTCTATCCTCAACAAGTGATAGCAGCTTCTTTTCATTTTATCCTCCTTTCTTCTTTTGAAAACGGCAGCCTTCCCCCGGCTGTCGTTTTCGCTTTTCCAGCAGAGGATATATTCGTAATAACCTAAAAAAACGTTTGATTTCACACAATTGTAATAAAATCTACCTTGGATTTGTAATAACTGAGGGGTATTCTATTCTTGCAAGCAGGGATACTTCGCTTTCATTCTTCCTCCTTTCTTTTTATAAAACCGGCGGTCTTATGACCGCCGGTTTTATCAGTCTGTCAAACAACCCCATTTTTCACTAGGCCGGAACGGAAATCGTCCCGCA
>JAJBTD010000110.1 GCA_020861055.1 Clostridiales bacterium
AGACCAAGCTCCGACAGGGCTTCGGCCGGGCCATCCGCAGTGAGAACGACACCTGCGTGATTGCCCTCCTGGACAGCCGGGCGGCGCCGGAGGGCAGATACCACAGCCAGGTTATGGCCGCTCTGCCGGAGATGGATGTCGTCCGGGAGGTGGCGGCGGTGCGAGGGTTCCTGTTGGAGAAAAAGAGTAAGGACTATTGGGACACATCAGGCAATCATTTGGAGAAAGCAGAACATGAAACAACCCAAACTCATGGTGACCTTACGTGAGGCGGCAGAGCGCACCGGTCTGACCTATTGCTGTGTCCGGCGTCTCTGCCTTTCCGGACAGATATCCTACATTCGCAGCGGAGTCAAATATTTTGTTAATTTTGAAAGACTGATGGAGTTCCTGAATCGGGATGCATCCAACGGGTGATGTTCAATTTCACCATTTTCCATCCAATATTTTGGTGGTTTTGGTGAATGGATGTTTTCTCTTTTTTACGGTAATGTTGCTGTAACAGCGATTAGGAAGGTGAATAAAATGGCTAATATATCCAAACGTGGGAGTACCTATCTTCTGCGGGTCAGCGCAGGCTGCGACCTCAATGGCAGGCAGATCACAAAACGCAGGACATGGGCCCCGCCGCCGGGAATGTCCCCCAGAAAGGCGGATAAGGAGGCGGAGCATCAGGCAGCGCTCTTTGAGCAGGAGATCCGCACGGGTCAGGCTGTGGACGGCACGGTACGATTCGCCGATTTTGCCGAGCGCTGGTTCCGGGACTATGCCGAGGTGCAGCTCCGGCCAAGGACGGTAGCCCGGTACCGGGAGCTGATGGAACGCATCGACCCGGCCATCGGTCATCTATCCCTGCAATCCATCACCCCAGCCCACCTGATGGCTTTTTATCGGGAGCTGGGTGAGCTGCACCAGACGGGAAAGTACCACTGCAAGGTCGATCTCAAAGCTCTGCTCAAAAAAGAGCACATGACAAAGGAGAGACTTGCCAAAGACTCCGGGGTGTCCGTTACCACCATCTCTGCCGTCTACCAGGGGAAAAACATCGACCCGGCCAGCGCCGAAAAACTCAGTGACGCACTGGGAAAACCTCTGCTAGCACTGTTCGAACCCGCCAGCGATGGCAAGCCCCTGGCGCCCAAGACGCTGCTCCACTATCACCGGTTGATCTCCTCCATCCTGGCTACGGCAGTCAAATGGCAGGTCATCCTCTCCAACCCCTGTGAGCGGGTGTCCGCCCCCAAGGTAGGGCGGGTGGATGCGGAGTACCTGGACGCAGATCAGGCGGTCAGGCTCCTGGAGCTGCTGGACGGCGCACCCATTCAATACCGGACGGCGGTCACTGTGCTGCTGTTTACCGGAATGAGAAGGGGAGAACTGCTGGGTCTGGAGTGGCCCGACGTCAACTTCTCCAGGGGGACGATTTGTATCAACAAGTCCTCCCTCTACCTGCCCGACCGGGGCACCTTCCAAGATGAGACGAAAAACCGCTCCTCCGACCGGGTCATCCGTGCGCCTCAGGCGGCAATCGACTGCCTGAAGGAGTATCGCCGCTGGCAGCTGGAGCAGCAGATGCAGTGCCTGGATCTCTGGCAGGACAGCGGGAAGATATTCACCGCCACGGACGGCAGCCCCATGCATCCGGACGTGCTCTCCGGCTGGTTTCACGACTTTATCAAGACGACTGATCTTCCCCAGATACACCTCCACAGCCTGCGCCACACGAACGCCACCCTGGCGATTGCCAACGGCGTGGCGGTCACTACGGTGGCTGGACAGCTGGGTCATTCCAGCCCCACCACCACAATGAAGATTTATGCCCACTCCATCCAGTCTGCCCAGGCCGCAGCAGCAGAGATGATGGACGAACTGCTGACCCCTCCCAAACGACGGACACGCAGAAAAGCCTCCGCTATCTGACAACAGACTTCCAAAATAAACCGGTGCGGCCGCAGGAAAAAGCTGCGGCCGCACCGGCGTTTTCGATAAAAAAGTTGCTAAAACAGCAACACCTGAAAAAAGAGCAGAGGAACAGGATCATGTGAGTGATGCGGGCAAACAAAGAAGAACGTGAGAAAAAAGTGGCCAAAAAAGAGGGCCACTATGCTCAAACTATGCTCAGGTCGTATGTTTTGAAAATGCAAATCATCCAAAAAGTTATAAAACCGGCTGATTTCTTGTGAAATCAGCCGGTTTTTAAGTTGCGGGGGAAGGATTTGAACCAACGACCTCCGGGTTATGAGCCCGACGAGCTACCGAACTGCTCTACCCCGCGATATAGATGCCGGAGACCGGGCTCGAACCGGTACGGGATTGCTCCCACGGGATTTTAAGTCCCGGGTGTCTGCCAATTCCACCACTCCGGCGCATCCGATCTCTTGACTGCCTTAATAGTATAGCACCCGGCACTCCTCTTTTCAAGCACTTTTTTATGCGGAGGCCCGGATGCCGTTCCCGCCCCTCACAGCCCGTCAGAGGGAGGAGGGGCGGGAAATGGAGCTCAGTTTATTTTGAGCACAGCGCCCTTGTCCGCCGAGGTGACCATGCTGGCATACCGGGCCAGATAGCCGGTCTTGACCTTCGGCTCCGGGCAGACCCAGGCGGCCTTCCGGGCAGCCAGCACGTCCTCCGGCACGTCCAGAGAGATCTTATGACCGGGGATGTCGATGGAGATGATGTCGCCCTCCTCCACCAGGCCAATCATGCCGCCGGCAGCGGCCTCCGGGGAGACGTGGCCGATGGACGCGCCCCGTGTGGCGCCGGAGAAGCGCCCGTCGGTGATGAGGGCCACCGACTCTCCCAGGCCCATGCCGCAGATGGCGGAGGTGGGGTTGAGCATCTCCCGCATGCCGGGACCGCCCTTGGGTCCTTCGTAGCGGATGACCACCACATCGCCGGGGTGGATGCCACCGGCGTAGATGACGGCAATAGCGTCCTCCTCGCTGTCAAAGACACGGGCAGGGCCGCTGTGCTGCATCATCTCCGGGGTGACGGCCGCCTGCTTGACCACGCAGCCGTCGGGGGCCAGGTTGCCAAAGAGAACGGAGATGCCGCCGGTCTTCATGAAGGGGTTGTCGATGGGCCGGATGATCTCCGGGTCGCGGTTGACCGCATTGGCGATATTCTCCCCCACCGTCTTGCCGGTGCAGGTGATGAGGTCGGTTTTCAGCAGCCCTGCGTCCGCCAGCTCCTTCATGACGGCGTACACGCCGCCCGCCTGCTCCAGATCCTCCATATAGGTGAAGCCCGCCGGGGCCAGGTGGCACAGGTTGGGAGTGACGGCGGCAATCTCGTTGGACATATTCAGGTCCAGCTCGATGCCGCACTCGTGGGCGATGGCGGGCAGGTGGAGCATGGTGTTGGTGGAGCAGCCCAGAGCCATGTCCACCGTCTCGGCGTTGTGGAAGGCGTCTGCAGTCATGATATCTCTGGGGCGGATGTTCTGCCGCAGCAGCTCCATGACCTGCATCCCCGCCTGCTTTGCCAGGCGCAGCCGGGCGGAGTAGGGGGCGGGGATGGTGCCGTTGCCCCGGAGGCCCATGCCGATGGCCTCGGTGAGACAGTTCATGGAGTTGGCGGTGTACATTCCGGAGCAGGAGCCGCAGGAGGGGCAGGCGTTTTCGATATACTCCTCCACGCCCTCCTCATCCAGCTTTCCGGCGTGGTACTCCCCCACCGCCTCAAACATATGGCTCAGGCAGGTGCGGCGGCCGTCCCGCATCTTCCCCGCCAGCATGGGTCCGCCGGAGACGAAGATGGTGGGGACGTTGATCCGGGCGGCGGCCATGAGCAGACCGGGGACGTTCTTGTCGCAGTTAGGGATCATCACCAGGGCGTCGAACTGGTGGGCGATGGCCATGCACTCGGTGGAGTCTGCGATCAGGTCACGGGTGACCAGGGAGTATTTCATCCCGATGTGGCCCATGGCGATGCCGTCGCAGACGGCGATGGCAGGGAATTCGATGGGGGTGCCTCCAGCCATGCGGACACCGGCCTTGACCGCCTCGGCGATTTTGTCCAGGTTCATGTGGCCGGGGACGATCTCGTTATAGGAGCAGACGATGCCCACCAGGGGGCGGTCCGTCTCCTCCTTGGTGAAGCCCAGGGCGGCAAACAGGGAGCGGTTGGGCGCCCGGTCCACCCCCTGGGTGACGTTGGCGGATTTCAGTGCCATTGGGTGTGCCTCCTTACAGAAACAGGAATAAAGCAGAGGACGGGCGAACGCCCGCCCTCTGTCGGTGGTCAGGAAAAATCAGTTGGAAGCGGAGTCCAGCCCCTTGTCGCCCTCGGCGCTGTCCTTCCACAGCATATTGTCCCGGAGCTCCTTGCCCACGATCTCCATGGGGTGCTTGGCCAGCTTGTCCCGCTTGGAGTTGAAGAAGGTGCGGCCGTTTTTGTTCTCGGCGATCCACTTGCCGGCGAAGGTGCCGTCCTGGATGTCGGAGAGGACCGCCCGCATATTGGCCTTCACCTGGTCGTGAGGCAGCACACGGGGACCGGAGACATACTCGCCGTACTCGGCGGTGTCGGAGATGGAGTAGTTCATGGCAGCCACGCCACCCTTATTGATCAGGTCAACGATGAGCTTCATCTCATGGATGCACTCGAAGTAGGCGTTCTCCGGGTCGTAACCGGCCTCCACCAGCACCTCGAAGCCGCACTGCATCAGGTCCACCACGCCGCCGCAGAGGACGGTCTGCTCGCCGAACAGGTCGGTCTCGGTCTCAATGTCCATAGTGGTCTCCATGATGCCCGCACGGGCGCCGCCGATACCGGCGATATAGGCCAGGGCGGTCTGACGGCAGTGGCCGGTGGCGTCCTGCTGAACAGCGATCAGGCAGGGCACGCCCTTGCCCGCCACATACTGGGAGCGGACAGTGTGGCCGGGGCCCTTGGGGGCCGCCATGAACACGTCCACGTCGGCGGGGGGCACGATCTGCTTATAGCGGATGTTGAAGCCGTGGGCGAAGGCGATAGCGTTGCCCGGCTCCAGGTTATCCTTGACGGACTCGGCATAGATCTGGGCGGCCCGCTCGTCGTTGACCAGCATCATGACGATGTCGGCCTTTTTGGAAGCCTCGGCCACGGTGTAGACCTCAAAGCCGTCCTTCTCCGCCTTGTCCCAGCTCTTGCCGTGGCGCAGGCCGATGATGACGTCGCAGCCGGAGTCCCGCAGGTTTTGGGCGTGGGCATGGCCCTGGGAGCCGTAGCCGATGATGGCGATCTTCTTGCCGTCCAGGTTGGACAGGTCGCAGTCCTTCTCATAGTACATTTTTGCCATAATTATATTCCTCCTTCAGTTTTGTCTGATCATATATTGTGCTACGCCCTCGTTCGATGGCGATAGTACCGGTTCTTACCACCTCAAGAATCCCGAATTCCTGAAGCAGGTTCATCAGCGCCTCCACCTTTTCTCCTGTGCCGAAGGTGGCGACGGTGAGCGCGTCCCGGCTCACATCGATGATGTTGGCCCGGAACAGCTCGGCGATCTGGATAATCTCTCCCCTGCACACCATATCGTCCGCCTGGACCTTGATGAGGGCCACCTCCCGCTGGATGGAGCTGTCCGCGTCCAGCACCTTGACGGCCAGGACGGGGAGCAGCTTGCGGCACTGGGCGGCGATCTGGTCGATCATCAGCTCGTCCCCCTTGATGACGATGGTGATGCGGGTGACCCCCGGCTCGCTGGAGGCGCCGGTGGCGATGGACTCAATGTTGTACCCCTTCCGGGAGAACAGCCGGGAAACCTGGGACATGACGCCGGGGATATCCTTCACCAGCAGAGACAGGGTGTACAGCTTTTTCTCGTTGTCAAATTCACGTTTCATCCCTGTCACCCCCTCAGCTGAGCAGAAAATCGGTGATGTTGCCGCCGCCGGGGACCATGGGCCGCACCATCTCGTCGATGTCCAGCATACAGTCGATCACATAGCCGCAGCCGCAGGAGAGTGCCTCAGCCATGGCCGCCTCCATCTCCTTGACATTGGTGACCCGGCGGCCCTTGAGCCCGTAGGCCTCCGCCAGCTTGACGAAGTCGGGGCCCCGGTCCAGGGTGGTCTCGGAGTACCGCTGGTCGTAGATCAGGTTCTGCCACTGGCGCACCATGCCCAGCGTGCCGTTGTTGAATACCACGGTGATGATGGGCAGGTGGTAGTGCTCCACGGTGGACAGCTCGTGGCAGTTCATCCGGAAGCAGCCGTCCCCGGTGGTGTGGATGACTACCTTGTCCGGGTGGGCCATCTTCGCTCCGATGGCGGCCCCCAGGCCGAAGCCCATGGTGCCGAAGCCGCCGGAGGTGAGCAGCTGACCAGGGTAGTCAAAGTGGAAATACTGGATGGTCCACATCTGGTTCTGGCCAACATCAGTGGCGACGATGGTGTCCTTGGGGACCATCCGGCGGATCGTCTCCAGTACCTGCTTGGGAGAGAGGGCGGAGTCGTCCTCCCCCACCTCCTCCCGCTCCCGGCGGAGGGAGAGGATCTGTTCCTTCCACTCCGGGTGGCTGTACTGGCCCACCCGCTCGTTGAGCAGCTCCAGCACCCGGCGGGCGTTGCCTACGATATGGTGGTCGGTGAGCACGTTTTTGTCGATCTCCGCCCGGTCGATGTCGATGTGGACGATCTTGGCCTGGCGGGCGAAGGTGTTGGGGTTCAGGGCCACCCGGTCAGAGAACCGGCAGCCCACGGCGATGAGCAGGTCACACTGGTCCACCGCCACATTGGAGGCCCGGCTGCCGTGCATACCGATCATGCCGGTGGTCAGAGGATGCCCTCCGGGGAAGCCGCCGCCGCCCATGAGGGTGATGGCCACCGGGCTGTCCAGCTTCTCCGCAAAGGTGCGGAACTCCTTGTGGGCCCGGCCCCGGACGACGCCGCCGCCGCAGATGAGCAGGGGCCGCTCCGACTGGGCGATCATCTCCACCAGCTTGTCGATGTCTTCGTGGTCCGGCTCCGGAGCCTTGAGGCCGTGGCTCTCGCTCAGCTCCCGCACGCTGCCCCAGGTGCGGTTTTCATACCAGGGGATGAACTCGTAGTCGATCATCTCGGTGGGGGCGGTGACGTTCTTCAGAAAGTCGATGAGCACCGGCCCGGGCCGACCCGTGGCGGCCACGGCGAAGGCCTGGCGCATAATGGAGGGGATGGACTGGGCGTCCCGCACCAGATAGGTGGCCTTGGTGATGGGCATGGCGATGCCAGTGATGTCCACCTCCTGGAAGGAATCCCGCCCCAGCAGCGGCTCGGTGACGTTGCAGGTGATGAACACCACGGGAGAGGAGTCCATATAGGCGGTGGCGATACCGGTGGTCAGGTTGGTAGCTCCCGGCCCGGAGGTGGCGAAGCACACCCCCACCTTGCCGGTGGAGCGGGCGTAGCCGTCGGCGGCGTGGGACGCCCCTTGCTCGTGGGCGGTGAGCACATGGGTGATCTTGTCCCGATAGTTGTACAGCTCGTCATAGAGGTTGAGGATGGTACCGCCGGGATAGCCGAAGACGGTGTCCACCTCCTGCTCCAGCAGGCACTCCATGATCGCTTGTGTGGCACGAATTTTCAATGGTCTCTTTCCTCCCGCTCAAATCTTTCCGCTGCCCTTTTGCAGAGCGATGACCCCGGTACGGGCCACCTCCTGAATGGAGAAGGGGCGGAGCAGGGATTCAAAGGTGTCGATGCGGTCCGGGGTGTCGGACAGCTCCAGGGTGAGAGAGGTGGGGGAGATGTCCGCCACCTTGGCGCCCATCAGCTCACAGATGGTCATGATGTCCGGCCGGGTCTTGGCGTTGGCATTCACCTTGATGAGCACCAGCTCCCGGCCGATCAGCCGGTCCTCCTCCAGGGTGCGCACCTTGATGACCTCGATGAGCTTGTTGAGCTGCTTGGAAACCTGCTCCACTACGCTGTTGCCGCTGTCCACAATAATGGTGATGCGGGAGATGGCGGGGTCGTCGGTAACGCCCACCGCCAGGGACTCGATGTTAAATGCCCGGCGGGAGAACAATCCGGTGATGCGGTTCAGGACACCGGCCTGATTCTCCACCAGAACAGAGATGGTCTGTCTCATCCTCGGCCTCCTTTAGTCGTTGGTGGTGGCCTTGGGGTCCACCATGCAGATCAGTAAAAAGCTGCCCGGAGTGTTGAGCATCTCATCCAGCGCGTCGTCCACGTCCCTGTCCTCCGACAGCACCCGGCTGGGGATGCCATAGGCGGCGGCGAGGGCGGCGAAATCCGGGGAACCGTCCAGCGCCACGCCGAAGGGGCCGGCGGGATAGGTGGGGGTGTCCTGGATCTGACGCACCAGGCCCAGGTAGTTGTTCTGGATGAGGATGATCTTGATGTCCATATCCGCCGCCCGGACCGCGGCCAGCTCGTTAAACGACATCTGGAAGCTGCCGTCGCCGCAGATGACCACCGTTTGGCGGTTGGGCTGGGCCACCTTGACGCCGATGGCGGCGGGCAGGGCGTAGCCCATGGTGCCCAGGCCGCCGCTGGTGAGAAAGCGGGGACCCTCCAGCTGAAGATGCCGACAGGCCCAGATCTGGTTCTGGCCCACGTCGGCCACCACCGCGGCGTTGTATTGCAGCTTGCGGCTGAGCTGGCGGAGAAGGTGTCCGGGGAACACATAGCCGGGAGTGCTAGGGAACTCCCGGTGCCTCACCTGGTAGCGCACCTTTTGCAGCCCGGTGAGCCACTCCGTCTGCTCGCCCTTCTGGGCCCGCTCCAGCAGCTGTCCGAGAATGACCTTCACATCCCCCACTACGGGGATCTCGGCGGTCATATTCTTCCCGATCTCCGCCGGGTCTACGTCAATATGAACAATGGTCGTCCGTTCCTGAATGGTGCTGGGGGAGAGAATGGCCCGATCCGCCACCCGACACCCCACCATAATCAGCAGGTCGGCGTCGGTCAGGGCCTGGTTTGCCGCCTGGCTGCCGAAGGCGCCGATCATCCCCATATTCAGAGGATGGGCGGAGGGCATCAGGGACAGCCCCATCATGGTGGTGACCACCGGGATGCAGGTCCGCTCGGCAAACTCGGTCAACTCCTGCTGGGCGTCGGCCAGAAAGACCCCGCCGCCGGCGCAGAGAACAGGCCGCTGGGCCTGCTCGATGGCCCCGATGACCCGCTTGATCTGCAGCTCGTTCCCCCGGACGCTGGGCTTATAGCTGCGCAGGGAGACCTGCTCCGGGTAGCTGAACTCGTGGGTCAGCTCCTGCTGCTGGATGTCGCTGGGCAGGTCGATGAGCACCGGGCCGGGCCGCCCGGTGGAGGCGATGTGGAACGCCTCCGCCACAATGCGGGGAATGTCGTCGGCGTTCTTGACCAGATAGCTGTGCTTGGAGAAGGGGGCCACGGCGCCGGTGATGTCCACCTCCTGGAAAATGTCCCGGCCCAGCAGGTTACTGGGCACCTGTCCGGTGATAGCCACCATGGGGATGGAGTCCATATACGCGGTGGCGATACCGGTGATCAGGTTGGTGGCTCCCGGCCCGGAGGTGACCATGCACACCCCCACCTTGCCGGTCACCCGGTAATAGCCTGAGGCCATGTGGCCCGCGTTCTGCTCCGTCCGAACCAGGGTATAGCCGATCTCAGGGGCGTTGGCTAGGGCATCCACCGCATAGCAGATGGTTGCCCCGGCGTAGCCGAACATATGCTCTACACCGGCCCGCTTCAGGCTCTCGATCAGGGCTTGCGCTCCAGTCATGTCTCTGACACCTCCATTGGCGAAATTCAGTTTCTGTATGCAGGTAAAGGGGAAAAAAGAAAACGCCCCGTCCTCTGTCATAGGACGAAGCGAACACTCCGTGGTACCACCTAAATTCATGGAAACGCCATGAGCGACTCCATGCACTCACTGCCCCTGTAACGGGAGGACGCCCGGCTGAGCCTACTTGCAACCGTTCGGTCAGCTGCTCCTGGGTGACTTTGGAAGACAGGCGGCGCAGGCGCTTGCAGCGGACGCGCCCTCTCTGGGCCGCCGGCCCTGTCTCTACTTTTCCCAATCACTGCATTTACGAATTAAACCCTATGATACCGGTTCCGGCAGGTTTTGTCAAGTCTATTTTTGCAATCTGCAGGTCATATTGCAAAAATAGAGGCCGAAGGCGGTCTGCCCACCCCTTATTCGAACATAGAAAAGCCGCCAAGCGACAGGTTCGTCTGACGGCGGGCAGCTTTTTTCCTGTCGGCGTCACTCGTCCTTCACATTTTTCAGGACATAATAGCTGGTAATGGAGGCGACCCCCTCCAGCATGGCGATGCGATGATGCAGATCCTGCAAATGCTCATGGGACTGGGCCGTGACCCGGAGAAGATAGTCCATATTGCCGGTGAGATATTCACAGTCCACTACATCCGGCTCCTCCATGATCTTCTGCTCAAAGCCAGCATAATACTGAGGGCTTTCCATGGAGATACCCATAAGCATGGTCAGCGGTCTGCCCAGCTTGGCCTGGTCCACGACCGCCGTATAGCGCAGGATAATCCCCTGCTCCTCCATCCGATGGATGCGCTCCAGCACGGAGGAGACCGAGAGATTCACCTTCCGGCTGATCTTTGAGGCAGAGAGCCTGGCATTTTCCCGGAGACAGCTCAATATTTCCATATCCATCTGATCCATGACCGGTCTCCTCGCTTCTTTTTGATTTGACTTATGTGTTATTGTACCCGATTTCTCTGCCGTTGTCAAAGATTTGGCCCGGTTTTTTCACTTCCGCAGAAATTTTTTTGTTTATCGCACCCGTTCTCCCCGTTTTTTCCTGTCATCGGCACTCTTCCGGGAATTTTTTGCGCTCCAGCATTTTCAGCTCTGGAACCAGATATTACGATCTACCTGCTCTGAGATCCCATCTACCGTGGCCGTATTGGAATACTGCCACATCTCCACCTGATAGGCATAGCTGGGATAGTCGCTGTACTCGGCATACCAGATGCCGATTCCCGTCAGCTCGGTCAGGTCATAGCTGAGATAGCCTAACATCCCGTTGCAGTAGATCATCGGCGTATAGCCCGCCGCCTGAATCGTCTCGCAGAACGCCTTGGCGCAGGCGGTCACCGTCTCCCCATCCAAGCCGTTTGTCCGGGCGGAATCGCTGTCCTCGATCTCCTCCCAGTCGAACACCACCGGGCCGGCGATCTCCAGCCCCTCCAGCCAGGAGAGCACCTGCTGAGCCTCCTCCTCCGCCTCCTGCGTGTTCACCGCCTGGGAGAAGAAGTAGACCCCCACAGTCAGACCGTTGGCAACAGCCCCCTCATAGTTCGCCGCAAACTGGCTGTCCTGGTTTAGCGTGCCCTCGGAGTAGCCCCGGTAGCCGACGCGGAGAATGGCAAACTCCACCCCGTCCGCCGCCACAGCCGCCCAGTCGATCTCCCCCTGGTGGGAGGAGACGTCGATGCCGTAGAGCGCCTGGCCGGAATAGGTCACTGTCCCGTCCTCATTGGTGGTAAAATGCTCCTCCTCCAGATCATTTTGTGGCAGCTCATCGTCGATCTCTACCTCCTGGCCGCCTACGGTGACGGTATCGCCGGTCTCCTCCTGCTCTGACTCCTGAACAAAGGTGTTGGCGGCCTGCTGCTTGGCAAAGCCGATGGCCAGCACCGCTACCAGCAGTCCCGCCGCCAGCAGCGCCAGGAAAACCAGTAGCACCGTCAGCGGGTTACGGCTCCTGACCGCGCCTCTTCGCTCTCTCCGTCCCGGCATATCTGTCACCTCGCTTCGATCAAATTCGGGCCTGTTGATCAATTATACCGCAATGATTCGCAATTTGGAAGGTGTTAAACGTATAATGTGCCTTATTTTGTGCCCCAGGTCCTGGCGGAGAACCCGATTTTACACCCCAAAACGGCACAAAAAAACGACCAGTCGCTGACTGGTCGTTCATTTG
>JAJBTD010000036.1 GCA_020861055.1 Clostridiales bacterium
CATCCTAAAGCCTGCTGTCGCCTGAAACTATTCACTTTTAACTTATTATACGAGGTGGTGAAGGGATTGCAGGTCTGCTCCCGCAGACAGGTCAGCAGGGTGAAATACAGAGCGGCATACCCCGCCCCCGCCGTCACCACCGGCAGGAGGGAGAGGACGAACAGCAGATTGGCGGCGATGAGGATGCCGCACCTGGTCATGAGCTGGCCGAAGACGCTGTCATTGTCCAGAAGGCCGCGTAAAAATCTCACGAAAAGCTCCTCCTTTCATCGGGAAAACAGGTACCGGAGGAACCGGTCGATCTGGTCCGTATGGGGCGCGTTGGCGGAGACGCCCAGAGCGCAGTCCCCGCCGTAGTACCCATCCAGCAGAGAGCCGGAGAGGTCAATGCCCACCGGCACCTCCGTCAGCGTTCCGTCCCCCTCCAGGTCGGCCTCCACCGTCAGGATGCGGTCGGAGTAGGTCTCCAGCAGGTCGGACACCCGCTCGTCGGACAGGCTCATGAGCCGCCCGCTCTCCCCTATCGCCAGCAGGTCGTCGGTGTTCATCACCAGCACATCCAGAGTGCCCCCGTCCAGGTAGGCGATCAGCATTTCATAATAGGCGCTGCCGGTGGTGGAGCCTGCGGCGGGATTGCAGAAGATCTCGTCTTCAAACAGAAGCTGCCCCACAGTCAGGTCATAGCCTGCATACGCGGCAAAGCCGTCGTACAGCTCTGACCCTTCCCCCAGGTCCTCCGTCACATTGGCAAAGCAGGCGAAGAACCAGGTCTCTGAGGGAGTGGTGACGGCGTGCCAGGTCATGGTGACGGCGAAGCCCGCCACCGCCACAATGGCGATGATCCACAGCTTGTAGTACGTCCAAAGGTAGCCGGGGCGCTCCCTCGGCGGGAGGGCCAAGAGCTTGCTCCACTCCGCCCTCGCCCTTTCCATCAGGCCGCTCATCTCGTTACCCTCTCCAGACGGATCTGGACGCTGGGGCAGTCGCCGTACAGCCGGGGCAGGACAAAGCCGCCGTACATCAGCCCGCCGCCGGTATAGGTCCGGCCCTCCTCCTGTCCGGACAGCTCGCCGCAGGCGTCTCCCGTGCCGAAGACCGCAAACTCCCTCACCCGGTACAGGGCGTTCTCCTCCAGTCCCCGGAGCCGGAGACAGATGAGCGGGGAGGTGGCCCGGACGTGAGTGACCACCACGCTGACCAGGGCCTCACCCCGGTCCGCCGAGACGTTCTGCCAGGCGGTATAGTCGGGGTTCGTGGCGGGGTCGGACAGACGGTAGTAGTCCCCCTGCCGGATCAGGTCGCCGTAGCGGTGGAACCGCTCGATCTGGCGGCGCACCGCCGCCTTTTCCCCCTCCGTCAGTAGATTCAGGTCCAGCTCATAGCCGAAGGTACCGCTCATGGCCACCACCGCCCGGGTGTCCAGAGGCACCGTCCGCCCGGTCTGGTGGTTGGGGCAGGCGGAGACGTGCGCGCCCATGGCGGATACGGGGTAGCCGAAGGAGGTGCCGTACTGGATGGTCAGCCGCTCCACGGCGTCGGTGTCGTCGCTGCACCAGATCTGGGGACAGTAGGCCAGCATCCCGGCGTCGAACCGTCCGCCGCCCCCGGCGCAGCCCTCCAGCAGCACCTCCGGGAACCGGGCGGTGAGTCGTTCCAACAGGTCGTATACCCCCAGCACATACCGGTGGGCCGCCTCTCCCTGGCGCTCCGGGGGGAGCACCCGGCTGTACACGTCTGTCAGGCTCCGGTTCATGTCCCATTTGATGTAGTCGATGGGGTAGGTCTCCAGCAGGGCGGACAACCGCTCGTAGAGATAGTTTACCACCTCTGGCCGGCCCATGTCCAGCACCAGCTGATTCCGGCCCATGGTGGGGCTGCGGTTTGGCAGGGTCAGCGCCCACTCCGGGTGGGCGCGGTACAGGTCGGAGTCCTCGTTCACCATCTCCGGCTCCACCCACAGGCCGAATTTCATCCCCAGGCCGTTCACCTCCCGGATGAGGCGGCTCAGGCCGCCGGGGAGCTTTTTCTCGTTGACGAACCAATCCCCCAGGCCCCGGTTCTCGTCGTCCCGGGCGCCGAACCAGCCGTCGTCCAGCACCAGCAGCTCCACCCCCAGGGCGCTGGCCTGGCGGGCGATAGAGATGATTTTGTCAGTGTCGAAGTCAAAATAGGTGGCCTCCCAGTTGTTGATCAGCACCGGACGGCGGCGGTTCGACCAGGGACTGCGGCAGAGGTTGTTCCGGATGAAGCGGTGATAGCTCCGGGAGAGCTGCCCCAGTCCCTGATGGGTGAAGGTGAGCAGCACCTCCGGGGTCTGGAACTGTTCCCCGGGGGCCAGCGTCCAGCGGAACATCTCGTCGTGGATGCCCATGACCACCCGGGTGCCGCCGGACTGGTCCCGCTCGATGTCCGTCCGATGGCTGCCGGAGTAGACCAGCATCAGGCCAAGGCAGTCCCCATAGTCCTCCGTGGTCTCCCGCCCTGCCAGGATGACGAAGGGGTTGTGTTGATGGCTGGAGGCGCCCCGGCGGGAGGAGATGGTCTGGATGCCGCCGGTGATGGGAGTACGCACCATCTGCCGCTCCATATTGTGTCGCCCCTGGAAGTGGAGCAGATCCCAGTCCCCGAAGGGGATGTCCAGGCAGAGAGAGGCCGCGCGCTCCAGCGTCAGGCTGTCCATGCCCGTATTGCGCAGCTGTGCGGTGCGGGTGATGACGTCCCGCTCCTCAAACACGCCGTAATATAATTTGAGCTCCAACCCTGTCACCGTGTCGGCCAGGGTGATGACCAGCGTCTCCGCCTCATCGTTCCCGGCAAATGCAGAGGGCATTCCTTCCACTGCGTATTTGCCTGGCCGGATATGGTGGGAGACATATCGGAACGCCGCCCCATAGCCGCCCTCCGGCCCGGACACAGTCAGACAGCTGACCCGGAAATCGCCGGTATTGCAGCCGGTGTACTCCTGAGGCATGGTGTCCAGGCTGAATTGGGGCGCGCGGCGGCTGGGGTAGGGATTGGGGGAAAAGCCGAATTCCACCGGGCGGCACAGGTGCTCCATGCTGCCGGATACCCGGCGGCCATAGTACAGATGACGCAGAAAGCCCAGGGGGTCGATCTGCATTTGGTAGGTGGTGTTTTGGGTGTGCAGGACAAAAATGCCCTCTTCTCTCTGAAAGGAAATACTCATGCGGACTCCTCCGTGATAAGTTTAATGTTCATCTAATGGAAGCAGCTCTCCCTCTGGGCACTCCAGATGGATGCGGCTCTCTTCCGGCTGGCGGCGATACGCGCCGGGGCTGCAATGATAGTGTTTGGTGAAGCTGTGGGTAAACGCCTGAAGGCTGTTGTATCCCACCATCCCGGCGATGGTCTCCACGGAAAGGGCGGTGTCCGTCAGCAGCTTCGCCCCCTCCCGCATACGCAACAGGATCATGTAGTCCTTGGGGGAGATGCCCATCTTCTGGGTGAACAGCTTGGTGAAATAGCTGCGGTCAATTCCGATGGAGGCCGCCACCTCGCCTACCTTCATAGAGGCAAAATTGTGGCGGATATAATTCAAACCGTGCTGAACGTAGTCGCTCGGATCGTATTCTGAATGAAGATTCCGGATATCTCTGCTGCCGGACTGGATGGCGAGGCCCAGAAACTGGTACAGAACCCCCAGACGCCACAGGTCATGAGTCAGGTTCAGCTCTGTTTTGTCCAGCAGATCAGAGACCAGGGAGCAGAAGCCCGCCGGGTCAGTGTTGCAGTCCCGGACGTTCACCCCTCTGGGAAACCCCGCCTGTTCCAGATAGTAGGCGGCTTTTTCCCCCTCGAAGGTAATCCAGCAGTAGGACCAGGGGTTGTCGCGGTCAGCCCAGTACCGGGTCGTCTCTCCGGGCTTGGCCACGAAAATCTGCCCGTCGTGAACCCCTTGGGCGACGCCGTTCACTTCCAGATAGCCCTCTCCGGACATGATCACATGGAAGTGATATCCCGGACGGTTGACGGGACCGAAGGAATAGCCGGGAGGACATCTCTCAATGCCGCAGCTCATCAGGTAGAGGGACTCGGTCTGCCGGTTTCGGTAGGTCAGCTCGAACAGCCGATACTGGCCTGCCTTGAAGAAAAACTGCATTTTCGTCATAAGTCATGCTCCCAAATGCGCTGATACGGCCCCGTCCGGGAGGGCAGCGGCCTCCGTCCCGGAGGGGAAAACGGGCAAAAGCGGTCGCTCTGACCGCCAGGAATCTCCCGGCCCTGCCTCCGGCGGACGGACCGCCGGGGACAGGAAAAGGAGGAAAAGATTTGTGCTGTTATTTTACAGCTTGCTTCCTGAGGTCGCAATCCCCTCGATAAACTGCTTCTGGAAAATCAAATACAGCACAATCATGGGGATGCAGGCCATCAAGGCGGCGGCCATCAGCTCCGGATAGTTGGAGCTGTACTGGCCCTGCATCTTTGCCAGAGCGGCGGAGAGAGTGGTGCTCTCCACCTGGGGGCAGACGATCATGGGCCACATCAGGTCCTTGTAGGCGAACACCGCCGTAAAGATACCCAGACTGACCATGGCGGAGCGGGTCAGAGGGGCCATGATCCACAGAAAGCGCTGGGGGATGTTGCAGCCGTCAATGGCGGCGGCCTCCTCCAGGTCCTTGGGCAGCCCCTGATACCCCTGCTTGAGCAGAAAGGTGCCGAAGGCGGTCACCACGCCGGGGAACACCAGGCCGGCAATGCTGTTGGTCCAGCCCAGGCTGGTCACCATGACGTACTGGGGGATGATGAAGATCTGGCTGGGCACCATCATCTGGATGAGAATGAGTGAGAACAGAAGGTTCTTTCCGGGGAAGTGGAGGCGGCCGAAGGCGTAGCCCGCCAGGGTGGCAGTCAGCACGGCGCAGACCACCCGCCAGAAGATCATCAGGATGGTGTTTTTATAGAGGTACAGGAAATTGTAGTTTTTCCAGACGGAGACGAAGTTGTCCACGCTCCAGCTGGAGGGAAAAATAACGAAGGGGTTCACCGAGGTGGCCTCGGTCAGCGTCTTGAACGCGGTCAGCAGCATCCAAAGAAAGGGCACCAGCATGGTGATGGAGCAGATGATGAGGATGAGATGAATCAGCCCCTGGGTCGCCCGTTGTCTTGCCTGATAGCTTTCCATACTGCGCCTCCTTAACCGTAGAAGACCCACTTCTTCTCGCTTTTCTGCAAGAGGAAGGTGAGGGCCATAATGATGACCAGCATGCACACCACGATGGTAGCGCCGTAGCCCCGGCCGCCGTTGGTGAAGGTGTACTTATAGAAGATGTAGACCACGGACTGCACCGAGGACAGGGCCTGGTTAGTGTTGTCCATCACCATGTAAATCAGGTCAAAGATCTGCAGCGCCCCGATGATACGGGTCTGTAGGATACAGAAGGGGGTGGGGCTTAGCAGGGGAACGGTGATGGAGAAGAACTGACGAAGGCCGGAGGCTCCGTCGATCTCCGCAGCCTCGTAGTAGTCGTGGGGGATCTCCTGCAATCCGGAGAGGAACAGGATCATGTTATAGCCCACGATGGACCACACGCCGATGATGCCGATGGAGATCCACGCCGTGTTGGGGTCGGAGATCCAGGCCACGTCCAGGCCAAACAGGTTGTTGAGCAGGCCGAACTGCTGGTTGTAGAGGAACTTCCACACCATGGCCACCGCCGCGGGGGCCGCCACCATGGGCAGGAAGAAGATGGTGCGGTAGCCGCCCCGGAAGGCGATCTTCCGGTTGAGCAGCACCGCCAGCACCAGGCCGATGCCGATGCCGAAGGGCACCTCAATAATGGCGTATTTCAGGGTGTTGAGCAGACTGCCCCAGAACTCCGAGCTGGTCAGCACGTTCTGGTAATTGGTCAGGCCGATGAACTGGTTTCCCCTGCCGAAATCGCCTGTCTTGCAGAAGGACTGATAGATGGTGTAAAGAATGGGATAGAAGTTCAGGACGATCAGGCCGATCATGGTGGGGGCCACGAAGATCAGCCCCCACATGGCCTCATTTTTCTCCGCCCTGGACATCTTCTTTTTGATTTTCCGGGTCATGATTTCTCCTTTCTGTCTGCACTCCGGCCGGAACATCTCTCCGCCCCGGCCGGAGGCGCTTTCAAATTATTCCGTTGCCAAGATGCTGTTCATATAGGCAGCGCAGTCGTCCAGGACGCTGCTCATGCGAGAGGTATCCAGCCAGGCGTCCACCAGCTTTTCCTTATAGTAGTTCTGCCAGGTGGTTGTGTTGTAGCTGTGGGGATAGGAGATGAGGGTGGCGGTGTCGTTCATGACCTGCACGGCGGAGGCGTCGATGCCCTTGGCAGAGATGGCTTCAGCATAGGCGCTGTCCGCGCCCACATAGCCGGACAGGGTCACGCCCAACTCGGCCTGCTTGACCTGCATCTCATAGCTGGACAGCCACAGCACCAGGGCGGCGGCCTCGTTGGGATGGGCGGTGGAGGCGGAGGCGGACCAGGCCAGGGAATTGTAGATGGTCACCCGCTCACCGTCGTCACACTGGCCGTTGCCGTTGGCGTCATAGTAGGGCAGGACGGCGGTGGCGTAGTTTTCCGAGCCATCGTACTCGGTAAATCCCACCAAAGTGTAGTTGCCCTGGCAGATCATGGCCACCAGGTTGTTGGAGAACAGGCCGTTGGTGCCGTTCTCGGAGACCAGGGATTGAGGGGCTAAAGCATCGTCGATGAGCTTGCCCACAAACTCCATGGCCGCCTTGGTCGCGTCGGAGTCCAGACCGGATGTGGTGCCGTCCTCGGAGATGATGCTACCACCCATGGCGTAAACGATATTCCACCAACTGTCCTGATCGTTGGTAGTGTTCATGGCCGCACCGTAGACAGAGCCGCCGCTAGCGGCGGTGATGCCGGAGGCCACCTCGTAGAAGGTATCCCAGGTCCAGGTCTCGTCGGGGTAGTCGAAGCCGTACTCATCAAAGATGGCCTTGTTGTAGAGGATGACGTTGATGTCGTGATCCTTCGGAATGCCGTAATACTTGTCCTCATAGGTGAAGGTCTCCACAGCGCCCTCGTAGTAGTTGGACATGTCGATGTCCTCATCCGCCTCGATGTAGGGGGTCAGATCCAGCAGGATGTCGTTGGACATATACTTCTCCGCCTCCAGGACGTGCATCCAGAACACGTCGGCCATGTCGCCTCCGGAGGCCCCGGCCTCCAGCAGAGTCCAGTAGTTGTCCCAGGTCACCACGTTGACCTTGACGGCGATGCCGGTGTCCTCGGTGAACAGGTCGCAGATCTCCTGGATGCCGTCCTGCTGGTCAGAGTCCCACACCCAGACCTCCAGCTCTGCGGACGTGTCCAGCTCTGCATCCGGGTCGGCGGAGCCTCCGTCGGAGTCCCCGGCGCTTCCACAGGCCGTCAGCGCAAACGCCATGACGACAGCCAGCAGAAACGCCATCCACTGTTTGATGCGCTTCATAATGGTTTGTTCCTCCTTCAAAAGTGTTTTTCCATGAGTCAAAGTTGCCTCAAGGAGATTATCATAAGTATAGGTGCGCAAAAAACATTTGACAATGTTGTGCCGTGGGATAGACTTGTTCGTTTGTGGAATCGGCTGCCAAAAATCGATCTGCCAATGCAGCCGCATCGGCTTGACAAAAATGGTCTGGTATGCTATCCTTGACCCATAGACACCCCCCAGGGGTGGGGTGGTTAAAGGACAATAGGAAGGAAATGAATATGAAGCAGTCTTTTTCTGTCACCGGGATGAGCTGCGCTGCGTGCAGCGCCCATGTGGAGAAAGCGGTGAACGGTTTGGCGGGCGTACAGACCGCCAGCGTCAATCTCCTGGCCAATTCCATGTCGGTGGAATTTGACGAGAATCAGCTCACGGTTGCCGACATCTGCCAGGCTGTGGCGGACGCGGGCTATGGGGCCTCTCCCACAGGGGGCAAGCGGCAGGCAGTCTCTGCCACCGCTAAGGACCCGGTGGAGCAGGAAATCAGGAGCATGAAGCACCGGCTCGTCTGGTCCATCGTCTTTATGGTCCCCCTGTTCTATCTGAGCATGGGGCATATGATGGGATTTCCTCTCCCTGATGTATTCCTGGGGGTGGAGAACGCTATGGTGTACTCCCTGGCCCAGGTGGTTTTGGTGATGCCCATCTTGTATCTGAACGACAAATACTTCATCAACGGATTTCAGGCGTTCCGGCGGAAAGCCCCCAATATGGATTCTCTCATCGCCGTCGGCTCCGCCGCCGGGATGATTTACTCGGTGTACTCTCTCTTTGTCATCGGCTACGCCCTGGGCCACGGCGACCTGGAGACCGCCGAGGAGTACCATATGAACCATCTGTATATCGAGTCTGCGGGGATGATCCTGACTCTCATCGACGTGGGCAAGTACCTGGAGACCCGGAGCAAGGGCAAGACCTCCGACGCCCTGAAAAAGCTGATGAACCTCCAGCCCAAGACTGCCCACGTCCTCCGGGACGGGGAAGAGGTGGAGGTCCCTATCGAGGAGGTGGCCGTGGGCGACCAGGTGGTGGTCCGTCCCGGTCAGGCCATTCCGGTGGACGGGGTGGTCTCCACCGGCAGCACCTCTGTAGATGAGTCCGCCCTCACCGGCGAGCCTATCCCTGCTGAAAAGCACCCCGGAGACAAGGTCTCCGGCGGCACGGTCAACGGCAACGGCAGCTTCACCTTCGCTGCCTCCCGTGTGGGGGAGGATACCACCCTGGCCCAGATCATCCGTCTGGTGCAGGATGCCTCTGCCTCCAAGGCCCCTATCGCCAAGCTGGCGGACAAGGTGGCGGGCATCTTCGTCCCCACGGTGCTGTCCATCGCCCTGGTGACCTTTGTGGTCTGGCTCATCGTCACCGGTTCGGTGGTCTCCGCCCTGACCCCCGCCATGGCGGTGGTGGTCATCTCCTGCCCCTGCGCCCTGGGGCTGGCCACCCCTGTGGCTATTATGGTGGGCACCGGCAAGGGAGCGGAGCTGGGCATCCTCTTTAAGTCCGCCGAGAGCCTGGAGACACTCCACAAAATCGACACGGTCGTCCTGGACAAGACGGGCACCATCACCCAGGGCAAGCCAAAGGTAACGGATTTGATCCCCGCTCCCGGACGCACCGGGGAGGAGCTGCTCCATCTGGCCGCCTCGCTGGAGACTGCTTCGGAGCATCCCCTGGCGGACGCCGTCACCGCACGGGCCAGGGAGGAGGGGCTTACCCTCTCTCCTGTCACCGACTTCCAGGCTCTCCCCGGCCTGGGGCTGAAGGGAAATATCGGCAGCCATTCCTACGCCGCGGGCAACCGCCGCCTGATGGAGCAGCTGGGGATACCCGTGGACGCCGCCCAGGCAGAGGAGCTGGCCAGCGCCGGAAAGACCCCTCTCTATTTCAGCGAGGACGGGCACTATCTGGGCACCATCGCCGCCGCCGACCCGGTGAAGGAGAGCAGCCCCAGCGCCATCCACGCCCTGCAAGCCCAGGGCATCCAGGTGGTCATGCTCACCGGAGATAACGCCAGGACTGCCCGGGCGGTGGCCGCACCCCTGGGCATCGATCAGGTCATCTCCGACGTGCTGCCCCAGGACAAGGAGCGGCAGGTGGCCCGGCTCCAGTCTGAGGGGCGGAAGGTTGCCATGGTGGGTGATGGCATCAACGACGCCCCCGCCCTGGCGAGGGCGGACGTAGGCATCGCCATCGGCGCAGGTACCGACGTGGCCATCGAGTCCGCCGATGTGGTGCTGGTGAAGTCCGACCTGCGGGACGCCTCCACCGCTATCCAGCTCTCCCGGAAGGTCATCAAGAACATCAAGGAGAATCTGTTTTGGGCCTTCTGCTACAATTGCCTGGGTATCCCTCTGGCCGCCGGGGTGTTCTACCCCCTCCTGGGCTGGCAGCTGAATCCCATGTTTGGGGCAGCGGCTATGAGCCTGAGCTCCTTCTGCGTGGTCTCCAACGCCCTGCGCCTGCGGCTGTTCCAGCCCAAGCCCCTCCCGGAAGACACCGCCTCCGGGCGTGTCGATACAAAATTCACCTCGCTTGAGGCAAAAGGAGAAGATTCTGTTATGACGAAAACCCTGACTGTAAACGGCATGATGTGTGTCCACTGCAAAGCAAACGTGGAAAAGGCCCTCTCCGCCGTGGACGGCGTGGCATCCTGCGCCGTTGATCTGGACGCCAAGACCGCCACCTGCACCCTGTCCGCCCCTGTGGAGGACAAGACCCTGTCCGACGCCGTCACCGCCGCCGGGTACGAAGTGGTCTCGGTGGCCTGATGACCGCCGATCGAGAGCAGATCTCCCGGCTGCTGAAAACCGCCCGGGGCCAGCTGGATGGGATTTTGCGGATGATCGATGAGGATCGGTACTGCATCGACATCTCCAACCAGATCATGGCCACCCAGTCCATCCTGTCCCGGGCCAACGCCGAGGTGCTCAAGGCCCATGTTCACCACTGCGTCCATGCGGCGGTGCAATCCGGGGACGCAGACAAGGAGCTGGAGGAGATCTCCACCATTCTGGAAAAGCTGGCAAAGCGGTGAGTCACCGCATAGGAAAGCAGCCTCCGCACCCGACCTGGGTGCAGAGGCTGCTTGTTGTTTCAAAATGACTTGATTTGTCTGTATTGCCTGGAGGGGACGGCTCACACGCCGTCGATCTGGGCGGTCAGCTCCTCGATCTCGGTGATGATGTCGCCGATGGTGTCGATGGTGTCCAGCAGGGGAGCGTCGGTGGAGATGTCCACTCCGACCAGAGCCGCCAGGCCCACCGGGTCCAGGGTGCTGCCCGCCTTTAGCACCCGCTTCCAATCGTCCACGGCGGGCTGCCCCTCCGTCTCGATGCGCTTGCAGACCTGGGTGGCTACCGTCAGCCCGGCGCTGTAGGTGTAGGAGTACAGGCCCATGTAATAGTGGGGCTGGCGCATCCAGGTCAGGGCTGCGTCGTCGTCGATGTCCACGGCGTCTCCCCAGAAGGCCTGTAGCGTCTCCTTCATGATACGGCTGAGGGTGCCGGCGTTGACGCTGCCGCCCCGGTCCACGATGCGATAGACCTCCCGCTGATAGGCGGCCTCCAGCAGATGGGTGACAAAGTTGTGATAGTAGGTGTTGCGGATCATGCAGGAGAGCACCCAGCGGCGGAACCGGGGGTCGTCGCTGGTCTTGAGCAGATAGTGGGCCATGAGCAGCTCGTTCATGGTGGAGGGGGCCTCCACAAAGTAGGTGGAGACGTCGGTGTCAAAAATGGACTGGGCGCCGTTGCAGGCCTTGAAATGCCCGGCGTGGCCCAGCTCGTGGGCCAGGGTGAACACGTCCGACATCCGCTCGTTCCAGGCCAGCAGGATATAGGAGTTCTTCCCATAGGGACTGGAGCAGAAGCCGCCGGTGGACTTGCCCTGGTTCCGGGCAAAGTCGATCCATCGCTTGTCATAGGCCTCCTGCACCATGGCTACATAGTCGTCACCCATAATGGAGAGGCCCTTCTCAATGTATTCCCTGGAGCCCTGGATGGTGACCTTGGGGTCGTATTCCGGGTCAACGGCAATCTTCAGGTCGGCAAAGGTCATCCGGTCCAGGCCGTGGAGCTTTTTCAGCAGCCGGGCATACCGCCGCATATGGGGGGCAAGCCGTTCCATGATCAGGTCGATCTGCCGGTGATAGAGAGACTGGTCCACCTTCTGCCCAAAGAGGAGGCTGTCAAACACGGAATCGTAGCCCCGGAGGGCGGCCATGGTCTTTTCCGTCTGCCCCTGGGCGTTGTAGGCGGCGGCAGTGACGTTCTCATACTCCCGGAGCTTGGCGGAAAAG
>JAJBTD010000046.1 GCA_020861055.1 Clostridiales bacterium
CCCCCGCAGCCGATCATATTTTCCCGCGCCCGCCGGGCCAGGTCGGCGTCGAAGGGGCGCGCGCAGAACTGCTGGAAGGTGGTGTAGGGGCCCTCCTGCTCCCGCTCGGCAACGATATGCTCCACCACGCTCCGGCCCACCCCCTTGATGGCGGCCAGGCCAAAGCGGATGTCCTCCCCCTGAACGGTGAAGTCCGCCCCGGACCGGTTGATGTCCGGGGGCAGAAGCTGGATGCCCATGTCCCGGCAGGCGGAGATATATTCCGCCACCTTGTCGCTGGAGTCCAGGACGCTGGTAAGCAGGGCCGCCATGTACTCCTGTGGGTAGTGGCATTTGAACCAGGCCGTCTGATAGGCCACGATGGCATAGCAGACCGCATGGGCCTTGTTGAAGGCGTAGTTGGCGAAGTCTTTGATCTCCCCGTAGATGGCCTTGGCGGTGTCCTCCGGGATACCATTGGCGATACAGCCCTTGATGCCCCGGTCGGCGTCGCCGTAGATAAAGGCGTGCTCCTCCTGCTCGATCTGCTTCGCCTTTTTCTTGGAGATGGCCCGGCGCACCATATCCGCCCCGCCCAGGGAGTACCCCGCCAGCTGCTGGAAGATCATCATCACCTGCTCCTGGTAGACGATGCAGCCGTAGGTGACGGACAAAATCGGCTCCAGCAGGGGATGTCGGTAGGTGACCTTGCTGGGGTTCAGCTTGCACTGGATGAACCGGGGGATGGACTCCATGGGGCCGGGGCGGTACAGGGCCACGATGGCGGTCAAATCCTCGATGCTGGAGGCCTTCATCTGGACGCACACCCCGGTCATGCCGGCGGACTCCATCTGGAACACCCCCGCCGTGTGCCCCTCCTGGAGCATCCGGAAGGTGTCCGGGTCGTCCTCCGGGATGTTGTGGAGGTCGAAGTCCGGGTCTTTTTTCCGTATCATTTTCTGGGCGTCGTCCAGGATGGTCAGGTTGCGCAGGCCCAGAAAGTCCATTTTCAGCAGGCCCAGCTCCTCCAGTGTGGTCATGATATACTGGGTGACCACGCTCTCGTCGTTTTTCGCCAGGGGGACGTACTCATACACCGGCTTCCGGGTGATGACCACCCCGGCGGCGTGCTTGGAGGCGTGGCGGGGCATCCCCTCGATCTTCCGGGAGGTGTCGATGAGCTGGTGCACCTGGGGGTCGCTCTCGTACCGGTCCCGGAGGGGCTTGGAGAGCTTCAGCGCGTCGTCCAGAGTCATGTGTAGGCCGTTGGGAATCTGCTTGGCGATCTGGTCCACGTCGCCGTAGCTCATGCCCATGACCCGGCCCACGTCCCGCACCACTCCCTTGGCCTGGAGGGTGCCGAAGGTGACGATCTGGGCCACATGGTCCTCCCCGTAGGTGCGCTTGACATAGTCGATGACCTCTTCTCTCCGGCGGTAGCAGAAGTCCATGTCGATATCCGGCATGGTGACCCGCTCCGGGTTGAGGAACCGCTCGAAGTAGAGGTCGTACTTCATGGGGTCCACGTCGGTAATGCCCATGCAGTAGGCCACCATGGACCCGGCGGCGCTGCCTCTCCCCGGCCCCACCGGAATCTCCTGACTTTTGGCGTAGCCCACAAAGTCCGCCACGATGAGGAAGTAGTCCACAAACCCCATGGTGCGGATCATGTTCATCTCGTATTCCAGCCGCTCCCGGTAGCCGGGAGGGTCGGTGGGATACCGCCGGGCGTAGCCCTCCCGGCACAGCTTTTCCATCAGGCTGTCCCCGTCGTAGCCCTCCGGGTAGCGGAACTCCGGCAGGTGGTAGACCCCGAACTGGAAGTCCACCTGGCACTGTTGGGCGATCTTCTCCGTGTTGTCGATGGCCTCAGGGCAGTCGGGGAAGAGCGCCCGCATCTCCTCCTCCGACTTGATATAGAACTCCTCGCTGCCGAACCTCATCCGGTCCGGGTCGTCCACCGTCTTACCCGTCTGGATGCACATGAGCACGTCCTGGGCCTGGGCGTCCTCCTGGGTCAGATAGTGGGCGTCGTTGGTGGCCACCAGGGGGATGTCCAGCTCACGGGCCAGCCGGACCAGCTGGGGCAGGATTTCTCTCTGCTCGGCCAGGCCGTGGTCCTGGAGCTCGATATAGTAGTTCCCCTCCCCCATCAGCTCCTTCATCATCCGGGCGTGCTCCACCGCCCCGGCGTAGTCGCCGTTGCGCAGGCGGCGGGGAATCTCCCCGGCGAGGCAGGCGGACAGGGCGATGAGGCCCTCGTGGTGCGCCCGCAGCAAATCCAGGTCGATGCGGGGGCGCATATAAAACCCCTCCAGATTGGCCTGAGTGACCAGGTAGGAGAGGTTGCGGTAGCCCGTCTCGTTCCGGCAGAGCAAAATGAGGTGCCGCGCCCCCGCGTCCAGGTCGTGGCTCTTGTCGAACCGGGTCCTGGGGGCCACATACACCTCACAGCCGATGACGGGATGGACGCCTTCCTTTTGGCACGCCTTGTAGAAGTCTACCACGCCGTACATATTGCCGTGGTCGGTGATGGCCACCGAGGTCTGGCCCAGGGCCTTCACCCGCCGGACCAACTCCTGGATGCGGCAGGCGCCGTCCAGGAGGGAAAATTCCGTATGAACGTGTAGATGGGCAAAGGACATGGGTTTTCCCTCCTGTTCTGTTCTCAGTCGTCGGCGCAGTTGGCTGCGTCGATGGCGATGGCGATCATCAGGCAGAGCAGCGTATGGGCCGGGTCGGGGATGTGCAGCACATAGGTATCTCCCCAATTCAGTGGCTCCTTGGCGATGTGGAGCACACAGTTTCCACTGTCGTCCACCACATCGTAGTCCCAGCCCAGAACGTCCCCCTGCACCCGCCACCCGTTGCAGTCCAGCGTATAGCGGGGGCGGAGAATGCTCCACTCCTTTTTCAGCGTTCCGCAGGAATATCCGCCAATCACGATGTCAAACTCCGGCAGAAGGCGAAAGAGCTTCTCATGGATCGAGGCCAGGGGGCGATTCTGTCCGTCATAGAGATAGATCTGATGGCCCAGGGCCCAAAATTCCGCCTTAACAAAGTAAACCGGGTTCTGATATGCGTCGTATACGTCGTAGGTGTCCGCCCAGCTGAACACCCGCTGTCTGATCAGAAGCTCCATGGAAAGCGCCTCCTCTGTGGTACGATTTCATTTACCCGACACCGTCCTCCGCCAGCTCCATCAGCTTGCGCAGGCGGTGGTTCAGGCAGGATTTGGACACCCCCGCCAGCTCCGCCAGCTGGCTCAGGGACAGCTCCGGATGCTCCATGCGCAGCTCGGCCGTGTCCCGCAGGTTCTCCGGCAGGGCGTCCCAACGGGGACTGCTCCGGAGGACGCGGATGGCGGCGATCTGTCCCTGGGCGGCGGCCACCGCCTTGTCCAGGTTCGCCATGTCGCAGTTGGAGCGGCGGTTCACCCCGTTCATAATGTTCTTCTCCAGCTTGGCGTTCATCAGCTCCATGGCGGACAGGGGCGCCCCGATGGCGGTGAGAAAGTCCGCGATGGCCTCGCTCTGCTTGAAGTAGGTCACATAGTTACCCCGGCGGGTGGTGGTCTTGGGGTGGAAGTCCATCTCCGCCAGCAGAGGGGCCAGCTCCCGTGAGACGGCGTAGTGGGAGGTGGTCAGCTCCAGGTGGTACCGCTGCCGGGGGTCCGTGATGGAGCCGGCGGCTAAAAAAGCGCCCCGGAAGAAGGCCGCCTGGCAGCAGCTCTCCTCCAGGACAGCATAATTGATGTGTTGGGATACCTGCCCGTGGTCGCATCCGAAGTCGTCCAGGATACGGCCCAGCTTTTTCGGGTCAGTGATGACAAACGCCTGCTTTCCATGGGCGTTCTCTCCCGGCTGCCGGTCGAACCGGACGCCGAAGGCGCGGCGAAAGAGCCGTGGCAGCCGCTGAGCCACGGCGGGAGAGGTGGTGACGATCCGTATCTCGTCGCCGGAAAAGGCATTACAGAACAGCAGCACCCCGTATGCCTCCGCCCGGACGCAGCAAGGGCGGCTGAGCCGTTCCCGGCACAGCTCCTCCTTTGCCATACTGGAAAAGGTTTTTTTGTCCCCCCGTGGGGAGCGCTCCTCCGGAAATCCCTCCGGGAAGCGGTCATCGTTCTCTGACATACCGCACTCCCTGATCCGTCCAGGTGCGGACGCACCGGTCCTCCACCACAGCCAGGATGGCCCTGGCCAGCTTCATGGAGTCGTGTCTGGCCTTGTAGCGCTTCGTCTCGTCCGAGAGGGGCTCGCAGATCAGTTCCACCCCCATGGCCCGGACCGCGTCCCCGTCCACCAGCATGGGCTGGGCGTTCTCCGTCCGGTAGAGTCGGCGCACCTCCTCCGGGATGTCGGCGGAGTTGGCCAGGCACAGGTCCACCATGTCCGGCCGTCCGTGGTCGAACAGGGCCTGGAGGTGTTCGGAGAGGGTGTACCCCTCCGTCTCCCCCTCCTGGGTCATAATGTTGGCGACGTAGATGCGCAGGGCCTGGGACTCCGCCACGGCGTCCGCCACGCCGGGCACCAGAAGGTTGGGGATGATGCTGGTATACAGGCTCCCCGGCCCCAAAACGATCACATCCGCCTCCCGGAGTGCGTCCAGCACCTTGGGCAGCACCGGGGGCCGCTCCGGCTCCATACGTACCCGCCGGATGCGGCAGTGCTGGGACCGCTTGAAGCTGAAAATTTTGCTCTCCCCCCGGACGGAGGTGCCGTTTTCCATCTCAGCCACCAGGTTCACGTTCTCGCTGGTGACGGGGAGCACCTGCCCGGTGACGGCCAGGAGCTGGTTCATCCGCTCCACCGCCTCCTCAAAGGAGTCGGAGATGCCGTCCAATGCGGCCAGGAGGAGGTTGCCAAAGCTCTGCCCCGCCAGGCTCCCGTCGTGGAACCGGTAGCCCAGCAGCTCCTCCATCACCGGCTCCACGTTGGCCAGGGCCTGGAGGCAGTTGCGCAGATCCCCCGGCGGAGGCATTCCCAGGTCGTGCCGCAGCATGCCGGAGCCGCCTCCGTCGTCCGCCATGGTCACCACGGCGGTAATATTTCTGGAATAATATTTCAGGCCCCGCAGCATGGTGGAGAGTCCCGTACCGCCGCCGATGGCGACGATGTGGGGGCCTCCGTCCGACGGGATGCGCCAATGTTCCGTGTTCATCTATTTCCGCTCCCGGTTGATATCCCGATGCTGCTCGGTGGCAGGATAGCCCAGCTTCTCCACCATCTGCGCCACGGCGTGGGCCAGGGCCACAGACCGGTGCTGGCCGCCGGTACATCCCATGCAGATGACCAGGTTGCTCTTTCCCTCCTCCTCATAGAGAGGCAGCAGGAAGCGGAGCATCTCCTCCATCCGCTGTTCAAACTCATGGGTCTCCTTGTACCCTTCCAGGAAATCGGAGACCTCCTGATCCAGCCCGGTCCTGCGCCGCAGCTCCGGAACGTAGAAGGGGTTGGGCAAAAAGCGCACGTCCATCACCCAGTCCGCGTCCAGGGGGATGCCGTACTTAAAGCCGAAGGATTCCACCGTCACCTGAAACGTCCGCTCCGTGGCCGCAGCCTCCCCAAACATTTCCAGCAGCGCCGAACGGAGCTTGGCGGTGGTGTTGAAGTCGGTGGAGTCCAGGATGTAGTCCGCCCTGGCCCGGACCGGCTCCAGCAGCTTTTTCTCCCGGCGAATGGCGGACTCCAGGCTCTCCCCCGGCTCCGCCAGAGGGTGGGAGCGCCGGGTCTCCTTGTAGCGCATAATGACCGCCTGGGTGGAGGCCTCCAGAAACAGCAGCTTACAGTCGCAGCCCATGGCCGCCATCTCGTCCATGGCCTGGAACAGAGGGGTAAAGTCGTGTCCGCCCCGGATGTCGCTGACCATAGCCACCCGCTCATAGATACTGTTGGCGCCGCTGAGGGCCATCTCCGCAAAGCGGGGCATCAGCGCCGCGGGCATATTGTCCACGGTGTAAAAGCCCGCGTCCTCCAGGAATTCTCCCGCTCTGCTCTTTCCGGCGCCGGAGAGACCGGAAATAATGATAAACTGCATTTTTCCACCTCCTGTTGTCTGCGCTTTATCTGCCTGGGGTATATCCGTTATTCTATCGTCACAGCATCAGCTGAATTTCCAGCTCCAGCCGGTAATCCGTCCGCTGCCAGACCACGTCCTTCACATGGTCGGTCAGGGCCAGCACGTCGGCGCAGGTGGCCCCGCCGCGGTTGACCACAAAGCCCGCGTGCTTCTCGGAGACCTGAGCGCCCCCCACCTGGTAGCCCTTGAGCCCGCACTGGTCAATGAGGGCGGCGGCATAGGCTCCACGGGGCCGCTTGAAGGTGGAGCCTGCGCTGGCCCACTCCAACGGCTGGGTGCGCTTCCGGCGGCGGAGCAGGTCGTCCATCCGGGCCTGAATGGCGTCCGGGTCGCCGGGCTGCAGCTCCACCAGGGACTCCAGGACGATCAGCTCCCGCTCCATAAAGACGCTGTGGCGATAGCCGAAGCGCTGCTCCTCTCCCCGGAACACATGGAGGCTGCCCTCGGCGTCCAGGGCGGTGGTCTGGGTGACGACGTGCTGCAGCTCTCCGCCGTAGGCCCCGGCGTTCATCACCACGCCGCCCCCCATGGAACCGGGGATGCCGTGGGCGAATTCAAATCCGGTCAGCCCCTCCTGCTGGGCAAAGCAGGCCAGCTGCCGCATGGGGACGCCCGCTCCGCAGCGGAGGGTGGTCTCCCCCACCCGCTCCAACTGGTTCAGGCCGGGACGGGTCAGGATGACAAAGCGCTCCAGAGGGCCGTCTCCGCACAGGAGATTGCTCCCCCGGCCCACCAGAAAGGGGTGGATATCCATGCTCCGGGCCACCCGGATGGCGTTCACCGTCTCCTCGGTCGTATGGGGCAGCGCCATGACTGCCACCGGTCCGCCGATGCGGAAGGAGGTGTGCTCGCACATGGGTTCGTTTTCTCTTATCTCAACACCGGGACAGACCCGGCGCAATTCTCTTTTCAGATGCTCAAATGAGTCCATTCTGTTCCTCCCGTCGGGAATTTGCGCTCCGGCCGGCGGGGCCGTGGTCGTGGGGTACGGTACCCTCTATTCTAATTCCGCTGTCTCTATTATACCAGCGAAAGGGGGCAGTACAATCCTGTCTTCCAAAAAAAGGGCGCGCTCACCACTCGTACACCGGATCCGGCACCTTGCTATCTCGCAGCGGGTAAGGATGCCGTCCTCCGCCTCCAGCACAGCGTAGGAGGGGTGGGGGCTGTTGCCCACCGCGCCGGGATTGATGAGCAGGATACCGCTCTCCTGGCGGACGCAGGAGATGTGGGTGTGCCCCACCAGGACGATGTCCGCCTCCTGGCGTCGGCCTGCGGCGATGAGGCGGCTGTAGCCGCTCTTGACGGTGTACTCATGGCCGTGGGTCAGGAAGATCCGCAGGCCGCAGACCGTGACCAGCTCCTCCGTCCGGCACCGGCTCCGCCAGTCGCAGTTGCCCGCCACCGAGTGCAGCTCGATCTCCGGGTGGTCCGCCAGGACGGCGAGGATGTCTCCCCTGCCGTCTCCCAGATGGAACACCATGTCGGGCTGCTCCTGCTCCAGCACCTTTTTCATATTGGTCTTGTTGCCGTGGGAGTCCGAAAAGATCAACAGCTTCACGGGAGCACATCTCCTTTGTCGGCGCATATACTAAACTAAATGCAGTTGGCCCGGCTTTCCGGGCTTGCAAGGGGGTTTTTTGATGAAACAGTCCGCAGCTGGCCGTCCGTCCGGCCCTCTGCCCCGTGAGGCGGAGGAGCTGATGCAAAACCCGTCCGCGCTGAACGCCCTTCTCCGGTCGCCGGAGACGAAACGGCTCGTCTCTCTGCTCCGGCAGCAGGGCGACCTCCAGTCGGCGGCGAATCAGGCGAAGGCGGGAGACGCCTCCGCTCTACAGGAAATGCTCCGCCGTCTCGGCCAGAGCCGGGAGGGCGGGGAGGCGCTTGCCAATTTAGAGGGCCGTCTGGAACGGCGCTGACCCGGAAAGGAGGTCTGCTCTGTGGCGGAATTCGAGGAAAAACTGAATGAGATCCTGTCCTCGCCTCAGGCCATGGAGCAGATCATGTCCCTGGCCAGCTCCCTCTCCGGCGGCCAGGCATCCGGGCCGGAAGACAGCGCCGAAGCCGACCCCGCCCCGGTCGCGGGCGACCTGTTGGGCGGTCTGGAGCCGGCGGCGCTGGGCAGGCTCTCCTCCCTGCTGTCCGTCTACCGGCAGCAGGGGGACGAGAAGGCCCGGCTCCTGGAGGCGCTCAGACCCTTTTTGAAGGAGAACAGCCAGGAGCGGCTGGACCGGGCCGTTCACATCACCCGCATCAGCCGGGTGATTCAGGCGGCGCTCGCCATGTTCAGGGGGGATAAAAATGTATAACCGGTACAGCCCTCCCAACGGGTATCAGCCGGTGGAGCCGGACGGCCCGCAGCGGGAGCAGCCCCGCCCCTCCTCCGGCGGGAACGCCGGGTCGGGCAGTCCGTTTTTCTCTCTGCGCAGTCTCCTGGGCGGGAACCGTCCGGGAGAGGGCGGCATCGACGGCCTGCTGGAGCGGCTGGGCATCAGCAGACTGGACAAGGGGGATATTCTCCTCATCCTCATCCTGATCTATCTCTTTCGGGAGTCGGAGGACGACGAATGGCTCATCATTCTCGCCCTGGTGCTGCTCATGGGGCTGGGGTGACTATTTCTCCTGATCCTTCTTATGTAGGATGCGGGCGTCGGCGTTGGGGAAGCGCTTGCGATGGCCCTCCCCTTTCAGCAGCGCCCGGCGGTGGTGGAACAGCCAATAGGCCACCACGCCCACGATGATAACGGCGATGACCAGCGGGATCCACCGCCCGCCCTCGGAGGTGCTCAGCAGCACAGCGGTCAGGCCCAGGATGCCGGTGATGATGTAGAGGACGGCCACCGTCTGCTGACGGGTCAGGCCCATGTCCAGCAGGCGGTAGTGGATGTGCTTCCGGTCCGCCTTCATGGGGTTCTCCCCGTGGCTCACCCGTGCGATGACGGCGTAGCACACGTCAAAGATGGGCAGTCCCAGCAGGCAGAAGGGGACGGCGAAGGAGATCAGGGCATAGATCTTGAACAGGCCCTGAATGGAGGCCACCGCCAGGATAAAGCCGATGAAGGTGGAGCCGGTGTCCCCCATAAAGATGCGGGCGGGGCTGATGTTGTAGGGCAGAAAGCCGATGCAGCCCCCCGCCAGGGCGGCGCACAGCACCGCCACGGTGATATCGGAATAGCCCATGGCCACGATGAGCAGACAGACGGAGGAGATGGCGGACACCCCGGCGGCCAGGCCGTCCAGGCCGTCGATCAGGTTCACCGCATTGGTGATGAGGACGATCCAGAAAACGGACACCGGGACGGAGAGGATCCCCAGATTCAGATGGCCGCCTGCGGCAATCCAGGTGGGCGCGCTGATGTAGCTGATGACGTTGCCTCCCGACACCGCAACCAGGGCGGCGACGATCTGGACCGCAAATTTCAGCAGAGCGGGCAGGCCCCGCACGTCGTCCACCATGCCCAGAACGACGATGATGACGGCGCCCAGCAGCATGGCAGAGAGCCTGGTATTCAGTTGGACCAGCAGCAGTACGGCCGCCAGAAAGCCGACAAAGATCGCCAGGCCGCCCATACGGGGGGTCGGCTCTTTGTGGAGATGACGTTCGCTGTCGGTTCCCGTCACTCCGGGCATATCGATGGCGCCCAAGCGGATGGCGAGGCGGCGCACCAGAGGGACCGCCACCATGGCAACCACCATCGCCACGACCAGCGCCGCCACCACAATGGCCAGCGACTGGTAGTTCAAAGCCCTCATACGAGTAGAAAGCCTCCTTTCGTGTTCCCCTTCGGCTCTGTGTCCGATCAGGGAGCGACGAAACCGACCTTCTTATATACCTTTCGCAGCGTCTTGTTGGCGATATAGCCGGCCTTCTCTGCGCCGGCGCGATAGACGGATTCCAGATAGGCCCTGTCCTTGAGCAGCCGCTCCGTCTCCTCCCGGATGGGGCGGCACATCTCCACCACGCTGTCGCCCACAGCGGTCTTGAAGGCCCCGTAGCCCTGACCGGCAAACTCCGCCTCGATCGTCTCGAAGCTCTTGCCCGTGGTGGCGGCGTAGATCTGCATCAGGTTGGAGATGCCCGGCTTGCTCACCGGGTCATAGCGGACGCAGGCCTCGCTGTCGGTGACGGCCCGCTTGAACTTTTTGGCGATCACCGCCGGGTCCTCCAGCAGATAGACGCAGCCGTTGGGGTCCTGGTCGGACTTGGACATCTTGTTCTCCGGGCTGGTCAGACTCATGACCCGCGCGCCCATCTTGGGGATATACGGCTCCGGCACCTTGAACACCGGGCCGTAGATGGCGTTGAACCGCTCTGCGATGTCACGGGTCAGCTCACAGTGCTGCTTCTGGTCCTCCCCCACCGGGACGTAGTCCGCCTGGTAGAGCAGGATGTCCGCCGCCATGAGGCAGGGATAGGTGAACAGTCCGGCGTTGATGTTCTCCGCGTGGGAGGCGCTCTTGGCCTTGAACTGGGTCATCCGGGACAGCTCGCCAAACATGGTGTAGCAGTCCAAAATCCAGCCCAGCTGGGCGTGGGCGGGAACGTGGCTCTGGATGAACAGGGTGTTCCGCTCCGGGTCAAGGCCGCAGGCGATATAGGCCGCCAGCTGGCTCACCGTCCGGCGGCGGAGGTCGGCGGGATTCTGGCGCACGGTGATGGTGTGCATATCCGCCATGAAATAATAGCAGTCAAACTGGTCGGCCCGCTCGGCCCAGTTCTTGATCGCTCCCAAATAAGAGCCAAGCGTCAGCTCGCCGCTAGGCTGGATGCCGGAGAGCATAACACCCTTTTTTTCCATCGAATCCACGTCCTTTGCTTGTAATCTATCCTGCCGGGGCGGCTCTGAACGGCTGTCCCCGGTGAAATGATCTTTCGACATGATATTCCGATTATATCATACAGCGGTGCGGTTGGCAATCCTTTTCCTCCGCTGTCAGGGGAATTCGATTTGCGGTCCGGACCCGTCCGGCCCTCTTACAACGGACGAGCGCCTCATACCGGTTTTCCGTCGATTTCCCTGTTTTGTGGGTTTCTCTTTTTTCCCCTTTGTGCTATACTGGCCTTATTCCGATGGAAAAGGAGTGCATCGTCATGAATTATGGTCCGCTTAACCGGGGCGTGCTGAAATCCCAGTCCAAGTTTCTGATGCGTCAGGTGTTCCCCGCCGCATGGATGATAGCGCTGGTCTATCTGCTGGCCACCGACTGGGTGTCCACCATCGTCGGCCTGGTCTATCCGGGAACGTCGGAGATCTCCGAGCTGTACGCCGATTTTCTCCTCGCCAGCTATGGGGACGATCTGACCGCTCTCTATCAGGCCTCCGCAGCCGTTCTCACCTGGTTCCGGAGCACCTCCGGGTATATTTTCATCTTTCTCACCATTATCCTGTCCCTGTACGGCACAGTGATGAGCTACGGCTATACCGGCTACGCCCTGGGGGTCGTCCGGGGAGAGCAGCCGGGCTATGGCGAGCTGTTTTCACGGTTTTACATGGCGGGAAAGATCATTCTCGCCACCGTGCTGGAGCTCTGCTATGTCTTTCTGTGGTCCCTGCTGTTCATCATTCCCGGCATTATCGCCTCCTATCGCTACCGGCTGGTGCCCTATTTCCTGCTGGACGACCCGGACATCTCCGTGATGGAGGCCTTCCGGCGCAGTAAAGCCGCCATGAACGGCCGGAAGGGGGAGCTGTTCACCCTGGACCTCTCCTTCTTCCTGTGGGTCCTTGGGGCGAGCCTCCTGGTCGATGTCGTGGGGAATTTGTTCCTGAACAGCAGCGACGCCGTCTATTCCATCGTCACCACCGCCGTCAACACCCTCTGCTATCTGTTCCTTCTCCCCTATCAGGAGTTCACCTATGCCCAGTGGTATGTGGCCGTCTGTCCCGCGGAGCCGGCCGGTCAGAGCGATCAGCAGCCTCCCCAGTGGTAAGCTCTTGACTTTCACACAGGAATGGGGTAAAGTGTAGCAAACGAGAGGCCGCAGAGGAGGCGTCTGATATGCAACGGGAAAAGATCATTGCAGTGGTGGGCCTGGGGCTGATCGGCGGCTCCCTGGCCGCCGCCCTCCGGGGATTTGAGGATTATACCGTGGTGGGCGTTGTGCGCCGCCAGGAGACGGCGGACTACGCCGTGAGCCATGAGGTATGCGACCGGGTGACCCTGGACCCCATGGAGGTGCTGCCGGAGGCGGACGTGGTCTGGCTGTGCATGAATCCTCAGGGCATTGTGGACTATATGGCCCGGTACCGGGACGTATTCCGGGCGGGCGCGCTGGTCACCGACGTAGGCGGCATTAAGACCGCCATTATGGAGGGGGCCGGCGTCCTGCCGGAGACGGTGGACTTTATCGGCTGCCACCCCATGGCGGGCACAGAGTTTTCCGGCATCGAGCACTCCTTCCCCACCATGTTCCAGCGGGCCCACTTTATTCTGACCCCCAGACCGTCCAGCACCCCGGAGCATATCGCCCTGATGCGGCGTGTCTCCGCCTACATCGGCTGCTCCGACGTGGTGACCACCACTCCGGAGCGGCACGACGCCATCATCGCCTACACCAGTCAGCTCATGCACATCATCGCCGTCTCCGTCTGCGACGATGAGGAGCTGTTCCAGTGCCGTGGCTTTGAGGGCGGCTCCTTCCGGGACTGTACCCGCGTGGCGGCGCTGGATGTGGATCTGTGGACCCAGCTGTTCTCCATGAACGCCCCGGCCCTCACACGGGAGATCGACCGCCTGGTGCAGAATCTCTCCGCCTACCGGGACGCCATTGCGGGGGGCGACGTCCAGGCCCTGTCAGACAAGCTGACCTGGTCCGCCAACCGGAAGCGGCAGATGAACCTGCCCGGACCGGGCCAGATCATGCTGTGAGAAATTCCTCTTGAAAATTCCGGGGAGACCCGGTATAATGTGACCGTTCCGAAGCGGCGGCAAGCCGCCGTCTTTGGGACGGCAAACTGTCCGGGTATAGCGCAGTTGGTAGCGCGGGTGCTTTGGGAGCATCAGGCCGTGCGTTCGAGTCGCACTACTCGGATGAAATCTGACAAAGGCAACGCCGCACAGCCTCGGCAGCGTGACTGACGCAAAACATCGTCAGCCGCCGCAGCCGAGCCTGTGCGGCGTTGTCTTATGCCCCGGTCCCCCAGGCCTCCGGACGCACGCCGTCCGCCGGCCTGGGTGCGGCGCTCATTTGCCCTTGATCCGCTCCCAATAGGCTTTGGCGGCCTGCTCCTGCTTGTTCTCCCCGAACTCGTAGTAGCTCCGCCCCACAAGGGCGTCCGGGAGATACTGCTGCTCCACCCAATGGTTCGGGTAGTCGTGGGGGTAGAGATAGCCCTGCTCCCGCTCCATGCCCGCGCTGTCGGCGTGGACGTTTTGCAGGTGGCGGGGGTAGTCCCCCGTCCTGCCCGCCTCCACGTCGGACATGGCGGCGGAGATGCCCTTGTAAACGCTGTTGGACTTGGGAGCCGTGGCCAGCAGCACCACCGCCTGGGCCAGAGGCAGCCGGGCCTCCGGCAGTCCCAGCATATTGGCGTTTTCCACGCAGGCGTTGACGATGGACACCGCCTGGGGGTAGGCCATGCCCACGTCCTCGCTGGCGGAGCAGAGGATGCGCCGGATGGCGGTCACCATGTCCCCCGCCTCCAGCAGCCGGGCCAGATAGTGGAGGGCGGCGTCCGGGTCGGAGCCCCGCATGGATTTCATGAGGGCCGAGGCGATGTCGAAGTGGTCGTCCCCCGCCCGGTCGTAGCGCATGGCGGAGCGCTGGGCCAGCATTTGGGCGTCCTCCAGCGTCAGGGTGATCTTCCCCCCTGTGGAGCGGGCGGCGTTCACCTGAAGCTCCACCGAGTTCACCGCCTTGCGCACGTCCCCGCCGCAGGCGGCGGCGATGTGGTCCACCACTTCGGGAGGACATTCGATCTCCACCCCGCGCCGTTTCGCCAGCAGCGCCACCGCCCGCTCCACTGCCGGGCGCACCTCCTCCGCCGTCACCGGCTTGAACTCAAAGACGGTGGACCGGCTGAGCACCGCGTTATAGACGTAGAAGTACGGGTTCTCCGTGGTGGAGGCGATGAGGGTGATCTTGCCGTTTTCCATGAACTCCAGCAGGGACTGCTGCTGCTTCTTGTTGAAATACTGGATCTCGTCTAAATACAGGAGGACGCCGTTGGGCGCCATGAGGGTGTCCACGTCAGCGATGACCTCCTTGATGTCGCTGATGGTGGCGGTGGTGGCGTTGAGCCGGTGGAGGGTACGGTCCGTCCGCCGGGCGATGATGTTGGCCACCGTGGTCTTTCCCGTTCCGGAGGGGCCGTAAAAGACCATATTGGGGATGTTCCCGCTCTCGATGATGCGGCGCAGGATGCCGTTCTCCCCCAGGATGTGCCGCTGGCCCACCATCTCGTCCAGGGTCTGGGGGCGTATCTCATCCGCCAGTGGGCGGTTTGCCATAGGTGCTCATCTCCCCTTGATTTTTCTGCCGTCGGAATAGACCGCCGTGATCTGTTCCCTCTTGGCCCGGTAAATGGCCCGCTCCAGCCGCAGGGGCAGCTCCATCTCCCCCTTTGGACCCAGGGTGCTGTCGTCCACCACCACGGCGTGGAGCCGGTCGCCCACGGCGAAGCCGTCTCCCGCCCCGAAGTAGCGGTGTCCCGCGGTCGTCCCCAGATAGTAGGCCTCGGCTGCGCTCAGGGGCGCGTCCCCGGCCGTCATGTACCGCACCTTGGAGGTGCGCACAGCGCTGGACATGACCTCCAGCATGGGGAGATGGTCCCCTCCGGCGATGTCGGAGCCAAGGGCCACCCAGACCCCCTCCTCCAGCATCCGCCGCACCGGGGCGATGCCGCTGCACACGTTGGTGTTGGAGTCCGGACAGTGGACCGCCAGGACATTGGCGTCTCTCATGGCCCGCCGCTCCGTCCCGTCGCTGTAGACGCAGTGGGCCATGACGGTGTGATCCTTCCACAGACCGTATTTGGCGTAAGTCTCCCAGTAGCGCTGGCAGTCCGGGTGCAGCTGAGACACCCAGGCCAGCTCGTTGGTGTTCTCGGACAGATGGGACTGGACATACAGCCCCCGCTCCCCTGCCAGCTCTCCCAGCCAGGCCATCAGCTCGTCGGTGCAGCTGGGGGTGAAGCGGGGGGTGAGGATGGGTCTGATGCGGGAGAAGCGCCCGCACCCCTCCAGCCAGCGGAGGGTCTCCCGTTTGGACTGCTCCGTGGTCTCCTGGAGCACCGGGGAGCCGTTGCGGTCCATGTTCACCTTGCCCACATAGCCGGTGACGCCCGCCCGCTCCAGGGCCTCCATCAGCAGCCAGGTCCCCTCCGTGTGGAGGGAGGAGAACATGACCACCCGCGTCGTGCCGTTGGCCACCAGCTCCGCCGCCAGCATGGCATAGACCTCCCTGGCATAGTCCGGGTCGGCAAAACGGCTCTCCGTGGGAAAGGCGTAGCGGTTCAGCCACTCCAGCAGCGGAACGTCCATACAGGTCCCCAGCAGAGGATACTGGGGGCCGTGGAGGTGCATATCCGCAAAGGACTGTAAGATCAGGCAGTCGCCGTAGTCGGTCACCGGCAGCTCCGCGCCCTCTGGCAGCGTCTCCAGCACCTCCCGGATGACGCCGTCCTCCAGCACCAGACAGCCCCCCGGCAGGCAGCGCAGCTCCCCCAGAGCGGGGGCGTCGATGATATTCCCTCGAATGATCTCTTTCATAGCGATGTCTCCAAATACCGCCTCACGGCGCAGTTGATCGTTGGTTACAGTATAGCAGTTTTGAATCAAATGTCAATTTGACCGGCGTTCCGGGTTTGCGCCCGCTCATACAAGCAAGCACGGCGGGGCCTGGTAGGTTCCAGGCCCCGCCGTGCTGCGCGCATCGGTCAGTGGGATAAGCTCTTAAAGCCCCATGGCGTCGGCAACGTGGTCCATGACCTCGGTCATCGCCTTGAGCGCTCTCCCGGCAGGGGAGCGCTTGATACAGCGGGGCTTCGGCGACAGGGACATGGCAAGGGCAGCGCCCACAGCCACGCCTACGCCAACGCCGCTGAGAAACTTTGAGCAATTCATTCCGGCTCGCCTCCTTTCGCCGGATAGTTTGCCCCGGCTGCGGCGAGCCCACCCTGAGAAATTCCGGGAATCCGCCGTGAAACGCCCCCTCAGAGGGCTTTTTCACAGTATGTTCCGGAGGCGACAATGAAATGATGCGGGAAAGCGTTCAGCTTCTTCTCAATTTGCCCAGCTTTTGGTCCTCCGCCGCCTGGGCCTTCATGACGTTGTGCTGCTTCTTCCCTGTGGCGGTATAGGGCAGCTTGTCCACAATGCGATAGTACCGGGGCTTTTTGTAGGCGGAGAGCATCTCGCTCTCTGCGGCGAACTCCACCAGGTCCCGGACGGTGAGCTTCGGGTCGGAGGCCTTGACGTAGGCCACCACCGCCTGGCCCCGGACGGGGTCGGGTACTGCCGTGACCACGGTGTCCTCCACTCCAGGGCAGCCGCTGAACACCTCCTCCACCTGGGAGGGATAGATGTTCTCCCCGGAGGAGATGATCATGTCGTCCTTCCGGCCGCTGACGGTGACGAAGCAATCCTTGTCCCAGGTACCCAGGTCGCCGGTATACATCCAGCCCCGATAGAATTTTTCCCGCTCCATATCCGGGTTGTCGTAGTAGCTGTAGGTGCTCTTGGCCGGGGACCAGAGGATGATCTCTCCCACCGTCTCTCCGTCCTGGGGCACCGTGTCCTCCGGCTCCGCCCGTCCGTTTTCGCATAGCCGCACCACCCGCACCTCATCGTCGATGCAGCTCCGTCCCGCCGTTCCCGCGTGGTCCGGCAGGTCATAGGGGCGGAGGAAGGTGTTCCACAGCGTCTCGGTGGTACCGTAGCCGTTGAAGATATTGGGGGTCAGCGTTTTCAAATAGTGGATGCAGGCTTCCTTTTCAAAGGGCGCGCCCATGGTGACCAGGCCCTTTACATGGCTCAGGTCCACCGGGCTTTTCTCCTGGGTGCGGGCCAGCATCTCCAGAGAGGAGGGCGCCCCCATCAGGAAGGTGACCTTGTACCGCTCGGCCCACAGGAGGCTCTGCTTCGGCATAAACACCCGCATGGTCAGCACCGTCGCCCCCACATAGAAGGCCGGACAGGGGCCGCCCACATGGCAGCCGCCCCGATGGAACCAGGGGGTCATGTTCAGGCAGACATCGTAGGCGTTCAGGGGATAGTGCATAATGATGTCGTGGGCGGAGAGCACCTCGTTGATATCGTTCACCGGCGCGCATTTGGGCAGGGCCGTGGTGCCGGAGGTACACAGACGCAGCACCTCATCATAGATGTGGGGCCGCACCGTCATCACCGGGTCCGTCTCCGGCTGGCCGCTCAGGTAGTCCCGGTAGTCCACATGGCCGGGATGGGGCGTCTCATTTTTCAGATTGTCCGCCATAATGAACCGGGCGGGCTTCCAGGAGGACAGCTCCTCCGCCTTTTCCACCGTCTTGCGCACCTCGGCAGAGTAGATCACCGCTTTGGGGCGGTTGTGCTCCAGCAGCAGGGCGATCTCCCCCGGCGACAGGTTGTAGTTGACAGGGTTAAGGATCGCCCCCACCTTCCGGGGGGCCACATAGCTCACCCCGAATTCCGGGCAGTTGAGCAGCACGCACATGACCACGTCGTTTTTTCCCACTCCGTCCGCCGCCAGCGCGTGGGCGAACCGGTTGGCCTCCCGGTTCAGCTCTTCATAGGTCCAGGTCCGCTGGGTCAGGGGGTCGATCATGGCCTCCTTGCCGCCATAGCGACGCACGTTGCGGAGAAAACCGTTGAGCCAGGTGTATTCATGCTCAAAGGTGTCGATAAGCATCTCGTCATTGTAGGTTCGCTGCACAGACATGGCTAATCCCTTCTTATTATATTCGTACTCATTTTCCCACAAAAGGTTTGCTTCCATTCTGAATTTATGACGATAAGCGTAATTATACGCCATTTCCGTCCGCTGTCAAGAGGATTGCGGGGCGGCCTTTATATTTTGTCCTCCCCGTCATCTCGTTTTCAAAAACATACTATCACGTTTTTATGCCAATGTCAAGCAGTTCGCCGCAATGTGCAAAAAGCTCCTCAGAACCGGCAAGCGGCCCTGAGGAGCATACTGATACAGTTGTCTTAGAGCAGAACGTCCACGGCTACGCTGGCGCAGGACGCCTCGCCCATGTACTTTTTTACCACCCCGGCGTGGTAGGGGTCGTTCTGGTACTCGTCCAGCACCTCCGGCCCGTCCAGCAGGACTTCCAGGATAATGTCATAGGAGCGGGGCGAGTGGAGAAAGTCCACGCCCACCGAGATGTCCCGGATGGTAGGGACCTTTCCTTTCATGGAGAGGATCAGCTCCTTCGCCCGGCTGACATTTTCCGGGCTGTTGTCTGTGAGCTTAAAGCAGACGACGTGCTTCATCATGGCGATGCAGTCTCCTTTGCGGCTTAGTAGTTCTCCGCCCGGACCTCAAAATAGCTCTGGGGATGTCCGCAGACGGGGCAGATCTGGGGGGCCTTTTTGCCCACCACCAGGTGGCCGCAGTTGCGGCACTCCCACATGGTCAGCTCGCCCTTTTCAAACACCTGCTGCATTTCCACATTGTGGAGCAGGGCCAGATAGCGCTCCTCATGGGTCTTTTCAATGGCGGCCACCATACGGAACTTGGCGGCCAGCTGCTTGAAGCCCTCCTCCTCTGCCACCTGGGCAAATTCGGCGTACATGGTCGTCCACTCATAGTTCTCGCCCTCGGCGGCGCTTTTCAGGTTCTCCGCCGTATTGCCGATGCCGCCCAGCTCCTTGAACCACATCTTTGCGTGCTCTTTCTCGTTGTCCGCCGTCTTCTGGAAAATGGCCGCCAGCTGTTCATAGCCCTCTTTCTTCGCCACGGAGGCGAAATAGGTGTACTTATTCCGGGCCTCGCTCTCGCCGGCAAAGGCGGTTTTCAGATTCTGCTCTGTTCTGCTGCCCTTTAATTCCATAACGGTACCTCCTTAGCAGATGGTAAGAATGGTGGCGCCAATGTCGCATGGCACATCTGCTTCCGTCATCAGCTTATCACCTTTTCCCCTTTTTGTCAATGTCCCTGCTTATCTCCCGGCGCCAGGCCCGCTCACTCGCCCACGATGCGCACGCCGTACACCGACCAGAAATAGTTGGTGCGGTAGTCGGACAGCGCCTCAGCGCTGACGTAGACGTTGGCGTCCGTGCCGTCCAGCAGCTGCTGCCCCACCCGGCAGGCGGAGGGGTCGTCGTTTTCCACCACGATGCGCTCCAGCGCGGTGCAGCCGTCAAAGGCCAGGTCGCCGATGGCGGTGATGTTCTCCTGAACAGTCAGCTCCACCAGCCCCGTCTCCCCGGCAAAGGCGGAGGAGGCGATGGCCGTCACCGGCAGTCCCTCCCATTGGGTGGGGACGGTCAGGCTGGCGCGGCTCCGTCCCGTCTCGGAGAGGCCGGTGACCGTGACCGTCTCCCCGTCCGTCTCGTAGAGGAAGCAGTCCGCATCGCTGTCGTCCCCCTCCGTCAGGGCGGCAGACGCCGCCGGGGGCTGTTCCGGAAGGTCGATGTCCGTGGGGCTGCTGTCTCCCAGCATGGCCTTGATATCCCGGATGAGCTGGCGGGTGTATACCGTCCTTCCGCTGGCATTCAGGTGGAAGTTGGTGTCATAGAACCACTCCGCCTCCAGGATGCAGTCGTTGGGGTCGCCTGCCAAGGGAATATTCAGCCGGCTTTGCAGCGCCTCCGCCCAGCCGTCCACGTCCGCCCCCTCCTCCACCGCCAGGGCGTTCATGGGGCAGAAGTGGTACCACACCGTCGCCCCCAGCTCTGCGGCAGCGGCGGCGTAGTCGTTCACCGCCTCCACAAATTCCTCCGTGGGGGTGTCGCTGTCGAAGCGGATGGGGGTGTTCTCGTCGTACAGGCCGGACATGACGTTCTGGGTACACAGGTCGGAGACCACGTCCCCGTACCCGTTGAAGGAGGCGTGGGTGTACACCCCCTCCGGCTCCGGGCCGGTCCCCGTGACCGTCCAGGCCAGCTTTTGGGCGGCGAAGGCGGGGAACGTCCCCGCCAGCTGTCCCCAGCGGTCGGCGTCCAGCCGGGCCAGCAGGTCAAAGGCCCCGTCCAGCCCCTGCCACAGAATGGCGGCGTCAAAGTAGTCGGAGAGGGTCTGCTCCTGCTGCTCCGGGATGAGGATGACGATGTCCCCCTCCCGCAGGCTCTCCTGGGACAGGTCCAGCATGACGGTGGTGCCCAGGGCGGCGTACATGCCGAAGTTGACCACGGTGTAGCCCGGAAGCTGCTCCTCCATCAGCGTGCTGTCCACCCCGAAGGCCACGGCGCTGCCCCCCACCAGGATAATGCGGGGCTGCTCCGTCTCCTCCTCCAAAAGGGCGCACTTGTCCTTCAGCTCCCCCAGGAAGGTCTCCTCATAGCAGCAGGGCAGGCCGAAGCCCCAGGCCAGCAGGGAGAGGGGGGCCAGGAGCAGCAGTATGATCGTGACCGCCACGATATTTCTCACTGTTTTTCTCTGTCTCATGGTCAAAACTGAAAGTAGATAAAGGCGTTTTCGCCGTTGGCGGCCAGCAGCGCCAGCCATGCCACGGCGACGGTACTCACCAGGAAGAATATCCCCTGGGCGGCGGAGACGGCTCCCTCTGTGTCATTCGTCCCCCGGCTCCAGTCCGCCCGCTCCAGCAGGAGCAGACAGAGGACGGACAGCGCCGCCCGGAGGACGGTGTTCGCCGTCAGCTCCATCAGGGAGAGGGCGCTCTGCCATCCCGCGCTGTCCCAGCCGGAGGTCAGCCCCCGGAGCAGCAGCCCCGCCTCCTCCAGAGAGCCTGCCCGGAAAAAGAGCCAGGCAAAGGTCACCAGCAGGAAGGTGCGGCCCTGCCGGAGCAGGCCGGTGAGCCGGTTGTCCGGGAGGGTGGGCGCGCCCGCCCGCTGCCACAGCAGACCCGCCACCTGGCATATGCCCAGAAAGCCGCCCCAGACCACAAAGGTCCAGTCCGCCCCGTGCCACAGGCCGCTGACCAGAAAGACGATCAGAATATTGACGCACTGACGGGCCAGGCCCTTCCGGCTGCCCCCCAGAGGCTTATAGAGGTAGTCGGTGAACCAGCTGGTCAGGCTGATGTGCCACCGCCGCCAGAAGTCCCGGACAGATCTGGCGGAATAGGGGCGGCGGAAGTTGTCCATCAGCCGGATGCCCAGCATCCGGGCCGCCCCCTGGGCGATGTCGGAGTAGCCGGAGAAGTCGCAGTAGATCTGCACCGCAAAGGCGACGGTGGCCAATGCGATGGCCGGGCCGGCGGCCTCTCCGGGGACGGCGTACACGCTGTCCACCAGGGCGGAAAGCCCGTCCGCCACCACCAGCTTTTTGAAGTACCCCCGGCACAGCAGGCAGAGGCCCCAGTACAGATCGGAGGCCCGGAAGGTGTGCCGCGCCTTGAGCTGGGGGAGCAGATGGTCGGGCCGCTCGATGGGCCCCGCCACCAGCTGGGGGAAGAAGGAGACGAACAGGGCATAGTAGCCCAGGTCCGGCTCCGTCTTGATCTCCCCCCGGTACACGTCCAGCACATAGGACAGGGTCTGGAAAGTGTAGAAGGAGATGCCCACCGGCAGCACCAGGTCCACCGTCACGTCAAACCCCTCGCCCCCCAGCAGCCGGGCAACGCTCCCCGCCGTGTCCGTCAGGAACCCGGCGTATTTGAACACCCCCAGGCACCCCAGGCAGCACACCAGGGCCAGCGCCAGCCACAGCCTCCGTCCCCCGGCGCTGTTCGAGCGCTCGATGCCCTGGGCGGACAGCCAGGAGACGAGGGTCGTCCCCAGGAGCAGAAAGCCCGTCCACGGGTTCCACCAGAGGTAGAACAGATAGCTGGCCGCCAGCAGCAGCCACCGCCGGAACCGGTGGGGCAGCAGCCAGTAGAGGGCCAGCACCACCGGGAAGAATACCAGAAATTCCAGCGAATTAAAGTTCATCCCGGCCTCCCCCTCCCGTCAGTGGCAGCAGGCTCAGTGCGGTGAGGGCCAGCAGGGGGAGCAGCAGCTCCTCCAGGGTGCCCCCCAGCACCAACCCGGCCAGCAGCATCGCCACGCCGCAGAGGGCGGTGAGCAGCGCCCACAGCCATTGGGGGCGGACACGAAGGCCGCTGAGGACGGCGCACACCACGCTCACCGCCAGCAGGGCCAGCAGCACCGGCTGGGACAGTAACAGGCTCACTCCGCTTCCTCCTTTGCCAGCTGCTCCTTCAGCTCCGAGATGATCTGCTCCGTGCGAATGGCCACCCCCTCGGTGGAGAGGTGGTTGTCCGTCCCGTAGAGATACCGCCCCGGCCAGAGAGATTCCTCGATGTCGGAGAGCACCGGGACGATCAGGTTTTCCCAGAACCAGGCGTCCAGCTCCGCCCTGGCCTCCTCCGTGCTGTCCTCCGAGATGGCCAGACTGTTCCGGGGGGCGTAGGTGAAATACACCCGGACACCCCTGTCCAGAAAACGCTGATACATCTCGTTTAAGGGCTGGATGAACTGGGCCACCGGGAAGGATCTCACGGTGTAGTCCACCGCCAGGCCGTAGACCGGCTCGTCGGAGTCGGCGTTGGGGCGGTAGAGGATGTAGTCCCCGTACTCGTTGTAGCTGGGCTCGTCCACCGGGTTGCCGTCCTCGTCGTAGTCCGAGGCGGAGCGGGCGTAGCTCCCCGCCTCCATCCCCTCCCGCCCGGCGAGGAAGGAGGAGAGGGCGCTGAACGTCCCCCCTACCTCCCGGAGATCCAGCCGGGCCAGCAGGTCGTAGTTGGACTCGATCAGTTTGAAAAAGGTGTCGTCCATCCGGCTGGTGGTGCAGAACTGCCGCTGGGCGGCGTCAAACTCCGGGGAGTGGATGAGGATGTCCCCCTCCCCCATGCAGTCCAAAATCAGCAGGAATTGGGGGTAGGCGTTGGTGTAGGCGAACACCCCCATGTTCACCACCTCATAGCCCTCAAACGCCTGGTCGATGGCGGCGCTGTCGTAGCCGAACCGGGTGGAGGAGCCGGAGAACAGGACGATTTTCTGACAGTCGCTCAGGGTGAGCAGCCGGTCAAACTTGTCGGTAAAGGTGTCGTAATAGGTGCCGCTGTACACCGGGTCCTCCACGGCGTTCAGGTGGACGGTCCGGAGATCGTCGCAGTCCTGGAAGCTGTAGTCGTTGAGGGTGATGATATTGTCCGAGAGGTAGAGGGTGGTCAGAGCACAGCCCCGGAAGGCCCCGCTCTCCAGCGTCCGGACGGTGTTGGGGAGGATCACCGTATCGCACGCCGCCTCCGCAAAGGCCCCCTCCCCGATGTAACGGACGGGCAGGCCGTCCAGCTCGGCGGGGATGGAGATGACGCTGTCCGTGCCGGAGTAGCCGGTGATTTTCACCCCGTCTCCCGCCTCCTCCCAAGTGAAGCAGCGCTCGTCCGTCCATTTGCTCAACTGGGCGTAGAGGGTCAGTCCCTCCGCCGGGTCTGCCCGGCTCCCCAGGCCCACCGCCGTTCCGGAGCCGTCCGCCTGGGTGTTCCAGCCGATGAGGGTGTACCCCTCCCGTTCAAACAGCTCTACTCCGGTGGAGGTGTTCCAGCGGAGGTGGGTAGTGGCCGTGACCACCTCTACCGGCTGGGAGGCGTCGCCCCCGTCCAGGCGCTCACCCCCGTTGGCGTCGTAGTACACGATCTCCCCCTCCTGCTCCAGATAGAGAGATACCGTCGTGGAGTAGCGGACGCTGTGGAGGGTCAGGGTGACGGTGCGGCCCGACTGGTCGATCTCCGCATCCTCATAGTCCGTACCGGCGAGGGTGTAGCCGTCCGCCAGGGTCAGGGTAAAGACGGCGTCCTCTCCCCTGAGGGGGGTGGCGGTGTAGCTCTCCGCCGTGTATCCCTCCCCCTCCTCCAGCACCACCGGGCAGGTCAGGGCCGCCTGGGCCGCTGTGCCGGAGGCGCAGGAGGTGAGCGCAAAAACACAGGCCAGGAAAAGGGGCAGCAGCGTTCTCCCTCTTTTCATGGCCTGTGTCCTCCGTTCCGAATCGTGACCGGCTATGCCCCGGTCACGGCACGATTTCCTGAATGTCGAAGCTCTCCCCGATGGCGTTTCGGGCCTCCCAGAGAGAGGAGTAATCCCCCGTCACCATCATCTGCACCAGCAGATTGCCGATGGCGACCCCCTCCACCGGGCCGGCGTAGACAGTCAGTCCGGTGGCCTGGGCGGTCATCTCGTTCAGGTAGACGTCCTGGCTCCCGCCGCCCACGATGTTGATGCTGGTGAACCGCTTTCCCGTCAGCCGGGAGAGGCACTCCACGGCGTCGGCGTAGCACAGGGCCAGGCTGTGATAGATGCACTGCATCGTCTCCCCCACCGTCTCCGGGGGGCGCTGGCCGGTCTTTTCGCAGAAGTCCCGGATGGCCTGGAACATACTCTCCGGGGCCAGGAAGGAGGGGTCGTTCACGTCTACCGTGGAGGGGAAGTCCGCCGCCTCACGGGCGGCCTCCGCCACCGCCTCGAAGGTCCACAGGTGCCGGTCTGTCCCAGGCGTCCGGTCCCGGCGCTCCCCCTCCACATAGGGGATGCCGTTGAGCTCCCGATAGATGCACTCCACCATCCACAGGCCCATGATGTTTTTCAGATAGCGGAACCGCCGCCAGGCGCCCCCCTCGTTGGTGAAGTTCTCCGCTTGGCTCTCCGGGGTGGTGATGGCCTTGTGCAGCTCCACCCCCAGCAGGGACCAGGTATCGCTGGAGAGAAACACCGCCTCGTCGTCCCTGGCGGGGACCGCCAGAAAGGCGGAGCCGGTATCGTGGGTGGCGGGGAGGATGACCTGGCAGTTGTAGCCCACCAGGGTCTGTATGTTCTCCTGTAAGCCTCCCAAAATCGTCCCCGGCATGGAGAGCGGGCCGAACAGGTCGAAGGGCAGGCCCATCCGAATGAGCACCTCCTCGTCCCAGGTGCGGGTCCTGGCGTTGACCAGGGCGGTGGAGGTGGCGTTGGTGTACTCGTTGCGGATGATGCCGGTGAGCAAATAGTTGAAATATTCCGGCAGCATGAGAAAGTGGGCGGCCCGGTCCAGCTCCTCCGGCCGCTCCTGTCCCAGGGCGGCCAGCTGATAGATGGTGTTGAAGGGCTGATACTGGATGCCCGTGCGGCTGTAGAGCCAGTCAAAGGGCACGTCCTCCTCCAGCTGCTCCCGCATCCCCTGGGTGCGCTTGTCCCGGTAGGCCACGGCGTCTCCGATGAGCCCGCCGTCCCGGTCCAGCAGGACAAAATCCACCGCCCAGGTGTCGATGCCCAGGGTGGAGGGAATTTTTCCCAGCCGATAGCAGGCCCGCATCCCCGCCAGGATGCTCTCCCACAGGGCCTCCAGGCTCCAGCAGTCGTGGCCACGGCGGCGCACCTGCCGGTTCTCGAAGCGATAGACCTCCTCCAGCACCATGCGACCGTCCTCAACGTGGCCCAGAATGTGCCGTCCCTGGGAGGCGCCGATATCAATGGCAAGATGGTATTGCATCTATACTCCCGCCTTTCTCTCTTTTCTCTCCCATTCTAACATAGCCGTGCATCCGGGGCAAGGAGAATTGCTGGAAAAACTTTCAAATCGGCAGAAATTGCTGTGATTTTGGAAAATCGCATCGTTTCCAAAGGCGCAAACTGCCGCAGGCAGACGCCCGCGGCAGCTTGTATCGCATGCAGAAATAAATCGCTTAACGGGTAGGTCGGACGGCGATGCGCCATCCGACCCGGGGTGGATGGGAACCGATTACTCCTTGCTCACATCAAAGAAGGAAGCAATGATGCTCAGGATGGCGGCGACCACCAGGACGGCGATGGCAATGATGGCTCCGGTCATGTCAGACACGTTGGAGGCATTGTTCTCGAAGGTCATGATGGAGGCGATGCCCGCCACACGGACGCTGACCAGCATAATGGCGGAGATCATCAGCAGAGCGGAGGAGGCCACGGGCAGGATGTCCGCCCAGGTCTGGTTGCTCTTGCCGTCCACGATCAGGTAGACCAGCAGGGCCACAACGGCGGCTCCGGCGCAGCCGGCCACGATGGGGCTGACCCCCAGGCTGGCGAAGTAGGAGGTGCCGGTGTTGACGAGATAGGCCACCAGACCGGCCGCTCCGGCAATGAGCGTGATAATGGTCAGAAGGAAACCAGCAGATTTGTTTTTCATGATTTTCGTCCCTCCGTTCTCAGTTTTCCTTGCGGCGGGCGGCTCTGACATACATGACCACGCAGGCCACCGTCAGAACACCGAAGCCGATCTGTAGGCCGGTGAGCAGGTTGTCATACCAGGTGCGGACACTGACCACATGAGAGGTGGAGGAGTAGCCGTCCATGGCGTTGGAATTGGCGATGGCATAGGCCTGCCAGGTCATGGCCTGCTTCAGAGCGGTCAGCATGGTCTCGTCCTCGCTGACGTTCTCTACAGTCCAGTAATCCCACATAGCGGAGACAGCAGCCATAGTGCTCTCACCGGTGTTGCAGCTCATGGTGATACCGTTCAGAACGGCCTCCTTCAGCACGGAGTAGTTGGCGGTCTGGATGAAGTCCTCGCTCATCAGGCCCTGGAAGCCCCACTCCTCACGGAGAATGTCGATCATCAGGCCGGTGTGAGAGTTGTCGGTGTAGCAGCCGATCCGGTTGTAGGCGGTCATCATAGCCAGGCACCCAGCGTCCTCAACAGCGGACTGGAAGCAGCGCAGCTCGCCTTCACGGGCGGCCTGCTCGGTGGCGAACACGGCCACGCCGGAACGGTTGATCTCGGTGTCGTTGTAGGCAAAGTGCTTGGGGGCGGCCAGGCAGCCATACTCCATAGCGCCGGTGACGGTGGCGGCAGCCTGGAAGGCAGTCAGGACGGAGTCCTCAGAGTAATACTCGTGGTTACGGGCGTTGTAGGGGGAGCGATGGATGTTTGCGCCGACGCCCCACCAGATGGTCAGGTTGGACCACAGGGAGTAGTTGCCCATGACCTCGCCGTAGGCCTGCGCCAGCTCCTTGCTGAAGGTGGAGCCGATGACGGTCTCGTTGGCCATGACGCCAGCCTTGTAGTTGTAGTTGGGGTCGTCCTCGGAGACGGAGTAGGGGTCGCCTGAACCCTCAGCGGAGGCATAGGTGCCCAGGGTGTAGGAGTAGATGCCGTTAGGTCCATCGTTCTGGATGACCTCGGGGGAGCCGATGGAGTCGATGGCCTTGGTGCTGGTGCCGCCGAATCCGGTGCGGATCATGCAGTCCTCCAGAGTGATCTGGTTCATCAGCAGGGTCCAGCTCTCGTCCTCGATGTCGGTGACGCCCTTGAGGTCTGCCAGGGTCAGGCCGTTGTCCTCTCCGAAGATGACGGAGGAGGCGTCGCCGTTGGCGGTGATCTCATAGTTGTCGTTGTCCATGACGTCCAGCATCTCGTCGGTGGCGGTCAGGTTTTCATAGGTGATGGGGAAGGTGCCATCCCAGTCGTTCCGGGTCAGGTAGGTCACGGTGCCCTCCATCCAGTAGTTGAGGTCCATGTCCTCCAGCTGGTTCTCCACAGCAGTGCCGTTCTTGGTGGTGGCAAAGGTGGTGTTGTCCAGGGCGTCCAGCGTCCAGGTGCCGACCTTGGCGCTGTCGCCGTCCTCGGTCATGCCGTCGGCGGTGGTGTAGCCCTGGGCGGCCAGGACGTTGTTGGCGGCCTCATGGGCGCCGTTGCCGATGGTGAAGTAGTAATCACCGGCGTCCAGGATGTAGCAGCCGGAGGTGCCTGCGGCGTTGTCAGAGGTGGAGTCCCAGGAGGCCATGTACTGCATATCGGCAGTGATGGTCACGGTCTCGCTCTCACCGGCGCCCAGCTCGGAGGTCTTCTCATAGTCCAGCAGCTGCACGCCCGCCTTCTCCACGCCGTTTGCGATGTCATAATCGGTGTAGGGAGTGGAGACGTAGAGCTGGACCACGTCCTTGCCGGCCACGTCGCCGGTGTTGGTGACGGTGACGGTGGCGGTGACGGTCTGGTTCTCCAGATCCACTTCCAGGCTGTCCAGGGTCTGCTCGAAGGTGGTGTAGCTCAGGCCGTAGCCAAAGGCGTAGGTCACCTCGTTATCATAGCTCCACTCGGAGCCGTCGTGGCTGCCGGTGGTGGAGGAGGCGTTGCCCTGGCCCAGGACGGTGTCCATGTAACGGGTCTCATAGTACTTGTAGCCGATGTAGATGCCCTCGGCCTCGACCTGGGCGGAGTTGATGGAGTAGTCAGAGTTGGCGTTCGTCCAGGAGAAGTTGCCAAAGTTCTGAGCAGAGGGAGCGCTGGCGTTGTCCACCGCATAGGTATCGCTCAGATGGCCGGAGGGGTTGGCGTCGCCGGAGAGGATGTCAGCCACGCCGTAGAAGCCGTAGCCGCCGGGGAGGCCCACCTGGAGGATGGCGTCCACGCCGTCGTTCTCAGCGATCTCCTCGATCTCCATGGCGCTGGCATTGTTCAGGATGACGATGACCTTGCCGCCGTTGCTCTCCTTGGCCTCGACAGCGGCGCTGATCAGGTCGCGCTCGTCGTCAGACAGGCCCAGGGCATCGGTCTGGTTCAGATCCTGGGAGGGGTCCACGCCGTCCTCGCCGGGGAGGTAAGTGCCGTTCTCACTGGCGGAGCGGGCGATGGTGATGATCATCACGTTGTAGTCGTCCATGCTGCTCTGCCAGTCGGCGTCAGCAGCGGACATCTCCGCCTGAGAGGGCTCCTTGCTGGTGAAGTAGCCGTCGGTGGAGGGGGTGGTGATGTGAGTGTAGGTGATGGTGCTGCCCCAGCTCTCCACCTCGGTGACGAAGCTGGACTCCAGGGAGCCGTACAGGTCCTGGAGATCGGCGTTGATGGAGAAGCCCTTGGCTTCCAGCGCCTCAACGAAATCCACGGTATCCGCATCCGTGCCCTCGTTCTCGGTGAGGCTGGAGCCCATGTCGCCGCCCATGACCGGATAGTAGCTGGAGAAACCCAACAGGGAGATCTTCTGGGTCTCTTCCTCGGTCAGGGGCAGAGCGTTGTTCTCATTTTTCAGAAGGACGCTGCCCTCCTCGCTCATCTGCTCGCCCAGGTCAGCGATGGCCTGCACCAGCTCGGTGGTAGAGGAGTAGTCGGATGTATAACTGTACAGTTCGGACGTGTCCTCGTCGTCAGAGACGACCATAGTGCTGCTGGTACCCAGCAGACTGTCCAGGTTGGTGCGGTAGGTCTCCACGATGGGGGACATGGCCACACACAGGGCCAGCAGGGATGCGGTCAGTGCCGTCAGGCCACGCCAGCGGCGCTGACCGGCACGCTTCTTGTTTTTCATGTCTTACCTCCTGTATGATTTGATTTTATCCACACGCCGTCCCCCGTCCCAATCTCCCGGTTCCGGTCGGGGGGACGGCAATGCTTCACAAAGGGGGGTGTTTTAGCCCTTCTTGCGGGCGGCGATGGCGGCCTGCTCCTCGGGGAGGTTCTTCTCCACGGTGAACATGGCGATCAGCACGGCGCAGACGGCATAGGCCACCGTCTCAATCCAGATATAGCTGATGCCGATGGTGGACTGGGTAGCGGCGGTCTGAGCGGTGGCAGTGGCGTCATAGCCAGAGCCCAGCAGAGCCATAAACACAGCGTTCATAATGGGGGTAGCGGCCACCATCAGGGAGCTGTAAATGCTCATGGTCAGGCCGTCGGTACGGATACCGCTCTTGAACTCGATGTGGTCGATGACGTCGGCCAGCATAGCCAGGATCAGGTAGCAGGCAGGAGAGGAGCCCAGGCACTTGATGGCCACGCCGATGGCCACGGGGACGATGTTGGTGCCGCCCAGGCCGGCGATGATGCCGCCGATGACGCCCACGATCTGGCCCACAAAGACCACCTTGGCCTTGCCGAACTTATTGGCCAGGGGAACCACAAAGACGGCGGCCACGGCCATAGGGATAGCGCCCATAATGCTCAGCAGGGTCTGGGCCACGCCCCAGTCGCCGCCCAGGGGAGTGGCGTCCACCACCCACTGGCAGAAATAGCTCATGGAGCCGTTCTTGATGGCGCCGGACCACTGGAACACCATGTAGAACAGGATGATGACCCACCACCACTTCTCGCTGGTGACAGCCTTGAGCTGCTCGCCCAGAGGAGGTGCGGAGTTCTTCTGCTCCTCACCCTCGGTCATGCTCTCCTCAGTGACACGCTCACGGGTGAACTTGTACTGGAGGAAGATAGTCAGAGCGGAGAAAATGGCGATGGCCAGCATGACCAGGAGCCACATGTTCTGGTCGTTGCCCATGACGTTGGACACCAGGATTGGGAAGATCATGGAGCCCACGCCCATGACGCCCAGACCGGCGATGTTGGTGAAGGAGGCCAGCGCGCCGCGATCCTGGCTGTTCCGGGTGGAGACAGCGATCATGGTGGAGTTGGCGGTGTTGTAGATGGGGTAGGCCACCGCATAGTACAGGTTGTAGGCGATGGCGATCCAGACCATCTTGGCCATCTCGCTCTCGAAGGGGACGATGAACATGAGCAGGCTGCCGATGGACAGGGTCAGCGCGGACAGCAGCACCCAGGGACGGGCCTTACCGGCCAGGCAGTGGGTGCGCTCGATCAGCTGGCCCACGATCAGGTTGGCCGCCACGATGAGGATGGTGGAGACCACCTGGAGGATGGACAGGAAGCCGGTGTCCAGCAGGAGGACGTCGGTGAAGTACTTGTTCAGGAAGCTGGTGAAGATACCGGAGGACAGCAGGGCGCCAAAGGGGCCGACCAGGTAGCCCAGGAGCATCTCGGGCATTTTTACCCTGTCGGTCTTAATAGCGCTGCTTGTCAGAGGTGTGCTCCAGAAGCCGCCCTTTTCGTTTTTGCTCATTTTGCTTCATTTCCTTTCTGTTTTCTGGGAGCCGGGGACTCCAGAGGCCGGGTGCACTCCGGCCTCTGGAGCAGAGGCTCCGGATTTTGTTTGGAAGGGCCGTCAGGCTCTCCCAGCTTTACCTCTGATGAGGAGATAAACGATGTTATGCCTTGCAGGAGCAGGTATAGCTGCCGCTGCCGAAGGTCTTTTCCGTGCCGTCCGGGAGTACCAGCTGGCAGGTGGTCCCCACGGGGACGGTGACGGTGACGGTGAACACGTCCTTTTCCACCTTCCACTCCGAAGCGGCCACGCCGTAGGGGGTGCGGACAGAGCCCTTGGCCCAGGTCAGGCCGCCGCCCAGGAGGGGCTTCACACGGAAGGACTTGTAGCCCGCCTCCGTGGCCTCGATGCCCGCCACCCGGCGATAGAGGAAGTCGCCCACAGCGCCGCTGGCGTAGTGGTTATAGGAGATCATCATGTCGGTGCCGTCGTCTCCGATGGGGCACTGGCCGTTCTCGTCCAGGCCGTCCCACCGCTCCCAGATGGTGGTGGCTCCCATCTTGACCTCGTACAGCCAGGAGGGGCACTTGGTGTTCATCAGCATCTTGTAGGCCACATCCGCCCGGCCGTTGTCCGCCAGGGCAAAGAGGATGTAGGGGGTGCCGGGGAAGCCGGTGCCGATGCAGTAGTCGTTCTTCTCCACCAGGGCCACCAGATTCTCGGTGGCCTTGTCCTGGGTGGCCTTGTCCGGGAACATATTCAGGTAGATGGGCAGGACGTAGGCGGTCTGGAACTCCTCCAGCAGCTTGCCGTTGCCGTCGGTGAGGACGGAGCAGTAGGCGTCCGCCGTCTTGTCGCTCAGGTCACGGTAATAGGCGGCGTCCTCCTTCTCCCCCAAAATCTCCGCCACCTTGGCGACGATGTCGCTGGTGTTGCGGAGGGAGGCGGTGCCCGTCCACTTGACGCGGGCCTGCCACTGGCTCATCTGGGGCACGTCCGGGGCGATCCAGTCGCCAAAGGCCAGCACGCCGGGCACGTTCCAGATGTAGCGGTTCTTGCCGAAGCCGAAGCTGCACCAGAACTTGCTTGCCTTCACATATTTCTTCATGGAGGGGTACATCTTCCGCAGCAACTCCACGTCGCCCCTGGCCTGGTACTCCGCCCAGGGCACCAGGATGCAGGCGTCGTCCCACCAGGCCACCGCCATATTGGGCATGGTGGCCGGGAAGCCGTAGCCCTGGACGGGGACGGTGTTGGGGAGTCCGCCGCTGGGCAGCTGCTCTACCTTCACATCCAGCAGCCACTTCTCCAGGAACCGGCTGATGTCGAAGTTATAGCAGCCGGTGGGGGCGAACACGGCGATGTCCCCCGTCCAGCCCATCCGCTCGTCCCGCTGGGGACAGTCGGTGGGGATGTCCATGAAGTTGGACTTCGCGCCCCACTCGATGTTCTTCTGGAGGCGGTTGAGCATGTCGTTGGAGCAGGAGAAGCTGCCGGTAGTCTCCACGTCGGAGTACAGTGCCAGGGCGGAGATGTCGATCTCGTCCTGGTCCACGCCCTCCACGCTGATGTACTGGAAGCCCATATAGGTCATCCGGGGGGAGTAGGTCTGCACGCCGTCCACGCAGGTATAGGTGGCGGTGGCCTTGGCGGTGCGGAGGAAGGCCACGTTCAGGGTGCCGTCCGGGTTCAAAATCTCGGCGTGCTTGACGGTGATGACCTGGCCCCTCTTGCCGTTTACGGTGAACTTCACCACACCGGCGAAGTTCTGGCCGAAGTCATAAATCAGCTCACCAGAGGGCAGCTTGTTGCAGGAGACAGGCTTAAACTCCTCATGGGCCCGGACAGGCGCGCCGTAGTCCGCCATGATGTCGGGATGCACCCGCAGGGTCTCCTTCGCCGCCTTGCGCCAGGTGGCCTTGCTCAGATCCACCGTGGCATCGTAGGTCTCGCCGTCGTAGATGTCGGGCATGCGGTAATTGCCGTCCTCGGTGACCTCCCAGCTGCCGTCGGTGCCGACGACCTCCTGGCTGCCGTCGGCGTAGGTGACCCGCAGCTCCAGGAGCAGGGCCTGCCGGTCGGCGGTGATCCGGTTCTTCCGGGTAAAGACGAAGGAGCCCACGGCCCAGCCGCCGCCCACGTCCACCAGGATGATGTCGTCGCCGGTGAGCATACCGGTGACGTCGTAGGTCTGATACTGGAGATGGGTCTTGTAGGAGGTGAAGCCGGGGGCGAAGTACTGGTCGCCCACCTTCTCGCCGTTGATGGTCAGCTCATAGATGCCCATGGCGGTGGCGTAGATCTTGGCGGAGGCGATCTTGCCCTTGGCCTGGAAGACCTTGCGGAAGGTCATGGGGATGGGAGATACCTTTTCCTCGGTAAAGGAGTAGCCGGGGTCGCTGATCCACTCCCCCTTCCAGGGAGTGCCCATACGGCCGGTCTCAAAGGTGAGGGCGGCGGTGGCCTGCTCCCCGGTGCTGGCCGTCACGGTCAGCTCCACAGGATAGTCGGTGAAGGGCTTCAGAGCGGGGCCGCCATAGTGGATGCCGATCTGGCTGTCCACTGTGGTCTCCCAGTCCCCCACCTTCAGAACCGCCTCCTTCATGGTGACGCCGCTGCCGTCGCTGTCCAGAGCGAAAGCGAACCGGGGCTGTGCCTCATCGGTGACGCAGCCTTTCGTCAGGTTCTCCACGGTGAATCTGCTGATAGTTAACATAAGTTCCTCCTATTCCTGTGCACAGTGATTGTTTCAGGGCGTCCGGGCAGGCCATCCCCCTTTGCTTGCGCACATTATACAACACTTTTTACAAATCGTTCACACGAATTGCACAATCCGTTGATTTTGCCGCATAATCCGAAAATCGTTTTGGACAAACTGTCTAAATCGAAGGGTTGAAACTTTAGCAAAATGCCAGTCCCTTGATTGCGGGGACTGGCACAGGCCGGAAGCCGTCCCTGGCCTGGCCGACTTACCTTTTATCCTTTGTTTTTTTCTTCCTTCAACGGGATGAGGATGCGCAGCTCGCACCACCCGACGGAGGCTCTGCCGGTGGCGCGGCCGCCAGCATTCTCCGGCGTCCGGCAGATACTTTTCAGGCCGTAGCCGTGGAGGCGGGTATCCTTTTTGGTGGTCAGAGGCAGTCCCTTTTTGACTGTCAAATCCTCGTCGCAGCGATTTTCCACACGGATGCGGAGGAACCCCTTCTGCACCGCCACTGACAGATGGATCAGCCGCTGCTCCGGGTCGGAGAGCTTGCTCACGCTCTCGATAGCGTTGTCCAGGGCGTTGCCGAACAGGGCGCTGAGGTCCATCACGTCCATAAAGTCCAGGGCCTTGCCGTCGGCAACGCAGGTGAGCTCAATGCCGTGGTTCTGGCAGTAGACGCTCTTTCCCGTCAGGATGGTATCCAGGACCTCGTTGCCCGTCTTGTTCTGGGCCTCATAGGCTTTGATCTCCTGCTCCATCTGATCCAGGTATTCCAGCTTCTGTCCCGTGCCGACCTCCGCCCGGAGAACGGCGATCTGATGCTTCAGGTCGTGGTACTTCTGGTTCACCAGATCGACAGACTCCTGGCTCAGCCGGTAGTTGGCATACTGCATATCCAGCATATTCTGGAGGGCTGCGACCTCTGTCCGGGCGTGGGCGTCGCAGAGCTGCAAATGCAGTCCGTAGAGGATGGCCACCCCTCCCAAATAGACGATGGTCCGGATGTTGAACGCCTCGGCGTAGGTAGTGCCGCTGAAAGGCGTCTCGGTGCTGGAAAAGCTCAGGCTGCTGAAAATATAGATGAACAGGGCGATGAGCACCGCGATGCCGCAGGCCGTGGGCGTCACCTCCATCTCCCGGTCTACCTCCCGGTGGCTCCGCTCCAGACAGCTCATGAGGGCGATGACGACGATGCAGATGGGCAGCATAAAGACGGCCTCCCACACCAGCGACCCCAATGCCGGGAACAGGTCCGCAAAATAGACGTACAGCTGCCAGCCCAGAGAGCACATAAACGCCCCCAGGATGAAGGCGCGGGCACAGTAGTAGATGCGGTTCTCCCACCAGGTCTGATTGAGCACGGCGAAGGGAAGGGCGGTCAGCGCCGCCATGCCTATCATGCCCACGTTGAACGCCATGCCGTCCAGATCGACGACGAGAGCCATATAGCCCATCTGGAGCGCCAGCTGCACGGCGGAGGCCACCCAAAACCTCCAGCCCTCCAAACGCTTGGGCAAGGAGGTCACATACAGCAGTCCCGCCATCCAGTGGGCCAGAGCCGTCCAATAGAATGGGATGTTCTGCTCTACCCCGGTCATTTGCCGACCTCGTTGATGTAGTTGTTCAGCGCGTCCAGAAAGGCCTTCTTCTTGGAACGGCTGATTTGAACCTCTTCCCCATTCACCACGGCGTTATCTCCCCGGATGGCGTCTACCCGCTCCAGGTTGACCAGGTAGCCCTTGTTGCACCGGAAGAACATTTTTTTGTCCACGCTGTCCTCCACGTCCTTCATGGCTCCGGTGGAGGTGATGTCCCCGTCCAGCGTGTGATAGGTCAGCTTGTGACCGTCCACCTCCACATAGCAGATACGGGACAGCTCCAGCTTCTGGGCGCCGTTCTTCCCGCCCACATAGAGGTAGCGGTGGCTCCGGCGCTGCATCCGGGCCAGCGCCCGGTCGATACGCTGGGAGAAGGCATAATAGGAGATGGGCTTGAGCACATAGTCCAGGGCATCCACCGCGTAACCCTTGATGGCGTACTGGGGCATATTGGTGATAAAGATGATGACCACCTCTTTATCCAGCTTTCGGATCTCCTCCGCCGCCGTCATGCCGTCCATAAAGCCCATCTCGATGTCCAGCAGGATAATGTCGTATTCCGCTTTATAGCCCACGGCGATCTCGTCCCCGTCGGAGAAGCAGGTGACGACCAGCTTTTCCCCGGTAGATTTCTCATACCGGGCCAGATAGTCCTTTAATTGCTCTGTGTAAATAGGGTCGTCTTCTACCACTGCGATCCGTATCATGCCCCGTCCGTCCCCCTCTCACGCCGCACTCTGCGCAAGCAGCATTGTCAATCACGGCAGTTTTTCAGCCTAAGATACATTCCTTTTTTGTTATTTTAATGCCTTTTGTCCTCGCCGTCAAGCCATTTTGTCGTCTTTTTCAAAACACGCAAAAAAAGTCAGGTGTACAGCTTCCCCGGATGGAGCCGCAATTCGTCTCCCATTTCGTGCGGCCGCGCAGGGAATACCGCGCCGAGACAACATTTTCTGATGTGAGGGGCGCAATTGGAATAAATCCCTTCCTCATGAGGAAAATAACGGCAACAGAGAGGAGCCGTGATAACACTTGGAGATCAATGTACGAGATGACATGAAGCTGGTTGATATCTGGCTGACCAATACGGAAAAAGACGACCCGGAGATTCAAACGCAGCTCAGGGAGCTCTATGGAAAGTACAGGAAGAATCACTGTCTTGTGGCGGTCTACCAGTCCGGCAGCCGCAGTCTCTACGAGGACACGCTGGCCCTGCTTGTCTGCAACAAAGGGCGGGCGGCAGAGCTGGATGTGCAGCGGTCGAAGCGGAAGCATACCGCCGCAGCGGAGGGCTGACCGGCGTCGGGAGCGGGCCCTCTCCCCCACTTCCCTTTTTCGTGGTCGTAATCTGCAAAGGAAGGGTATACAATGTGATCTATAATGGCGAAATTGCGATAGATAAGGAGGAACAGGTGCAATATGGCGGAAACATTCAATATCGCAGGCTATGCCCGCATCTCCGTAGACGACGAGCTGGACCGGGACAACGTATCCATCGAGAACCAGAAGGCCATTATTCAGGACTTTGTGAAGCAGCGGTTCTCCGGCAGTACGTTGACCTTTTTCGAGGACCGGGACCGCTCCGGCTACACCTTCGAGCAGCGGGAGGGATACCAGGCCATGCGCCGGGGGCTGATGAGCCATCGGTACGACATTCTGGTGGTGAAGGATTTTTCCCGATTCTCCCGGCGCAACAGCCGGGGGCTGGTGGAGCTGGAGGACTTGCGAGACGCAGGGGTGCGCATGATCTCCATCGGAGACGGCATCGACTTCCCCAACGACGATGACTGGCTGAAAATTCAGTTTCAATTTCTCATCAACGAGATGCCGGTAACGGACACCAGCAAGAAGGTGCGTAACGTCATCAAACGCCGCCAGGCGGACGGTCAGTGGCTCTGCGCCGCGCCCTACGGCTATCTCATCAACAGGCGCAGGGAGTTCGAGGTCGTCCCCACAGAGGCCGACGTGATACGGCGCATCTTTGACCTCTACAACAACGCGGGCTGGGGCTACAGGAAGATCGCCAACCATCTCACGGATGAGGGCATCCCCACCCCCCGGATGTCGGAGCAGATGCGGAAGGAGGCCCAGGGGGAGGCGTACAAGCGCAAAACCAAGTCGGCCTGGGCCATTGTGACGGTGCAGGGGATTCTGGACAACGATTTCTACATCGGCACTCTGCGCCAGGGCAAGTACACCCGGACGAAGATCAACGGCAGGGACGTCCGCCGGGACGACGGGGAGCAGATCGTCATTGAGAACCACCATCAGGCCATCATCGACTGCCGCACCTTCGCCACCACCCGCGCCCTGCGGGAGAAGCGCAGCCGGAACAACTACCGGGGCGTGAAGATCAACGACAACGTGTATTCCGGCTTTCTGGAGTGCGGCGACTGCGGCAGTCCCATGTTTGCCATGAGCCGCAAGGACTTGAAAGCCGCCTACACCTGCGGCACCTATCATCGCCGTGGCACAGCAGGATGCACCAGCCACCATATTCGGGTGGACAGGCTGGATGAGCTGCTGAAGCTCTATGTCCGGCGGGTCATGGAGCAGTCCGCCGCCATGCTGGAGCAGCTGAACGCCGATCTGAGCCAGGAGACGGCAGATGTGACAGAAACGGAACAGTCCGCCGACCATCTGGCCCAGGTGCTGGACGATTTGACCGGGGAGCTAAAGGCCACCAAACGACAGCGTATCCGGGACATGATGAAGCACCCGGAGCAGGAACGGCTGCTGGAGGAGACTTATGATGCGCTGGAAACCGACCTGCAACGGAAAATCGAAGGGCTGAACCATCAAATCGACCTGCTCTCTGACAAGCGCAACACCATCCTCCGGGCCAACCGGGCGGCGAAAACGGCCATGGACGTTTTTGGGGACATTCTGGAGAAGGAGCATCTGGAACGCAACGACCTGGAGCTGCTCATCGACCGTATCAAGGTGTATGAAGACCATCTGGAGATTCAGCTCCAGCCGGACATCGATGCCCTGCTCCGGACGAGGGCGTCGGAGGAAGCGGTAAATTTTGACCGGGACACGGCGGAAAACCGCCAGGTCACCCTTGTCCAGCGTGCCAGACAGCACGCCGACAAGGTCTACCGTGTCCATGTGATCAGTGACGGCGACCCCCTGGAAATTTACACCGATAAGGACGGAGAGGTCATTTTTAAGAAATATTCCCTGATGGGGGACCTTCAGACGGTAGCCGGGCAGATCTGTGAGACGCTATACAAGACTACCGGCTGCCCTTCGGTCATCACCGATCGGGATACTGTCATCGCCGTTTCCGGGGCCTCCCGCCGGGAGCTGAGCGAGCGCCGGATCTCCTCTGCCCTGGAGGGCATTATGGAGGGACGTCAGGTCTATCAGTATCACGAAGGGGAGACGGAGGTGCAGGTGACGGAGGATGGCAGCAGCAGTCTCAAGGCGGCTCTGGCCGCCCCCATTCTCAGCGAGGGGGACGTTATGGGCTGCGTGGTCCTGGGCAGCCGGGAGCCGGGGCAGATCCTGGGGGAGACTGAGTACAAGCTCGTCCAGACGATGTCCGGCTTTTTGGGCCGGCATATGGAATCCTGAGCGCGTTCCGGCCCGCCGCCAGATGGGAGCGGTGGGCCGGAACGTGTGCCTGAACCCTGTTTTGAGCGGGAATTGGTTCACATAATGACGAAAACCCTGCGTTTTTTTCGAAAAAACTCTTTACAGGATTTTGATTCTGGAGTAGAATAGAAAAAAAGATTATCCAATCTGGGTCATGATACTGCGATATGGAGGTGTGATCGAAATGTCTGACTTCACCCGGCGTTTTGATGTGTATAAGGATGAGGACTGGGATACCAGGGCGATTCTGACCGAGGTATATCGCTCTCTGGAGGAAAAGGGTTATAACCCGATCAACCAGATCGTTGGTTACATCCTGTCGGAAGATCCCACCTATATCACCAATTACAATAACGCCAGAGCCCTGATCCGCCGTCTGGACCGGAATGAGCTGCTCCAGGAACTGCTTCGGTATTATCTGGGTGTGTAATTCTTCCCCAAGTCCATTGAGAAAACGCTGTTGCGAGGCCCGAAGAGGGCTTTGCAGCAGCGTTTTGATCTCTATCCTGATTGGGCTGTGTTATTTCCCTGGAAAGATGCAGTGGATAATGCCGTTCTCTGTCAATCCGTCCTGGAGCACCGCACCGTCACACGGGTCCGCCCGCCTATCGTGCAGGTGAACAGGGTCAGGTCCCACTCGCCGTTTTCCTGGCTGACCATTTCCTCTACGTCGGTGGGCTGGAGGATAACGACCTCCTCCACCTGGTAGGTGAACACGTTTCCGTCCACGTCGGTGAACAAAATTTCGTCCCCCGCCTCCAGGTTTTTCAGGTTGCCGAAGTGGCGCTCGTAGTTGTGGCCGCAGATGATCAGGTCGTCCGTCCAAACCGAGCCCTGATACCGCCCTGGGGCAATTTTGAGGCCCGGATAGCTCCACTCGCTCATGACCGGCAGCTCCAGCCCGAAGCGGGAAATGGTGAGGGTGCCGATATAGTCATAGCCGTCGATCTCGATGGTGGACATCTCCGTCTTTGTCTCGCCGTAGTCAGAGACGGACAGATCGGGCGTCAAAGCCGCCTCCTCGATCTGCTCCTCCAACTGGAGGGCGACCTCCGTCGCCGCGTCCTGGGCCTGCTGCGCCTCCCACTGGTTGTACAGGAAAAGGGACA
>JAJBTD010000203.1 GCA_020861055.1 Clostridiales bacterium
AGCCGTCACGAGATGGGTCAGGCTCAAATTTGCTGCCATGAACCTGAAAAAGCTGAGCTCCCTCAAGGAGGGAGCCAAGGGGTTTGCGCCAGACCCTTGCCTCCCTCTCTGAGGGAGGTGGCACGGCGAAGCCGTGACGAAGGGAGTGCAGCACGCACTCACAGCAAGACAGGCACCCAGGCAAATTCGCAGGGAGTCAGTACGAATTCGCCGAAAGCATTTCGCAAATTGACAGCCCCTGCCGCTCTCCCTCAGTCAGCTTCGCTGACAGCTCCCTCAGAGAGGGAGCCAAGAGGTTGCAGCAGACCCTTGCCTCCCTCTCTGAGGGAGGTGGCACGGCGAAGCCGTGACGAAGGGAGAGCAGCATGCACTCACGACAAGATAAGCACCTGGGCGACTTCGTACTGACTCCCGGCGATTTCGCACCCTCTCACTTCCCCGTCGGGTCCAGCGCGTCCCGCAGGGCGTCGCCTACGAAGCTGATGCACACCACCAGCACCACCACCACGATGCCCGGAGGCAGCCACAGCCAGGGTTGGCCGGTCAGGATGGTCAACGACTGGGCGTCCCCCAGCAGATTGCCCAGACTGGCGTCCGGGGGCTGGACACCCATGCCCAGAAAGCTCAACGCCGCCTCGTCCAGCATGGACAGGGCCACCACTGACGTAAAGTAGACCAGCACCGGGGCCGCCGTGTTGGGTAGGATTTCAGAAAACAGGATGTACCATCCCGGCATTCCCGCCGTCTGGCTGCTCTTTACAAAGCCGCTCTCCCGGAGGGAGAGGACGTTGCCCCGGACCAGCCGGGCCGCGCTGGGCCAGTCCACAAAGCCCAGGATGAGGATGATGTTCCACAGTCCCGGCTGGAAGATGGCGGCCGCCACCAGCACCAGCAGGATATAGGGAAAGCTCATCACCATGTCGGTGATGCGCATGATGATCATGTCCGCCACGCCGCCGAAGTAGCCGGAGATCAGTCCTAGCACCACCCCGATGGCGGTGGACAATCCCGCCGCCAGCACCCCCACCAGCAGAGAGGTTCTCGTGGCGTAGAGCAGCCGGGAGAGCACGTCCCGGCCGATCTGGTCGGTGCCCAGCCAGTGCGCCGCGCTGGGGGCGGCGTTGAATTCCGGGTTGATGGCCGTGGGGTCGTAGGGGGCGATCACCGGGGCCAGCACCGCCAGCAGGGCGATGACCAGCACGATCACCAGGCTGACCACCCCCAGCTTATGGCGCAGAAAGCGCCGAATCATACCGTTTTCTCTCATTTCAGCTCCACCGTCGGGTCCGCCAGGGCGTAGAGGATGTCGGTGACCAGATTCACCAGGACAACCACCACCGCCGTCATCAGGCAGACCCCCATAATGACCGGGTAGTCCCGGCTGGTGATGGCGCTCATGGTCATAAGCCCCAGTCCCGGCCAGGAGAACACCTGCTCCACAATGACGCTGCCCCCAAAGAGCATGGGAACCTCCGTCCCCACCACCGTGATGACGGTGAGTAAGGTATTGCGCAGACCGTGGTTCCACACCACCCGGCGCTCCCCGATGCCCTTGGCACGGGCGGTACGGAGATAGTCCTGCTGGCTGATCTCCAGCATGGAGGAGCGGAAGTAGCGCAGATTCACCCCGGTATAGTACACCGTCAGCACCGTCACCGGCATGACCATATGTCGCAGCACGTCCAGCACGCCGCCCCCCGTCCCCAGGGTGGTCATGCCGCTGGAGGGGAGCCAGCCCAGCTGGATGGTGAACAGCCAGATCAGCACTAGGGCCAGGAAAAAGCTGGGGATACCGGTGCCCACAAAGCTCAGGGACACCAGGGCATAATCCCGCTTCGTATAGGGGTGGGTGGCCGACCAGATGCCCAGGGGCAGGGAGATGACCAGGCTCAGCGCCAGAGAGGTGGCCATCAGCAGCAGGGTCGGCCCCAGGTGACTGGCGATCATGTCGCTCACCGCCTGATAGGAGGTGGTGGAGTAGCCCAGATTGCCAGTGAGCACCTGCTGGAGCCAGACAAAGTATTGCACATAAAAGGGCTGGTCCAGCCCCCAGGCCACTGCCCGGGCCTCCAGGGCGCCCTCGGACACTCTGGGGCCCACCAGCATATCCAGGGGACTGCCCGCCAGGCACATGAGGCCGTAGTCGATGACTGTGATACCGATGAGCACCGGGATGGCTATAGCGATCCGTTTCAGAATGTATTTCCACATAGCGTCAATACCTCGCCGCCCGGATGAGGGACTGGGTGTAGGGATGGTTGGGATGGTCGATGATCTGCTCCCTGGTCCCTGTCTCCACCAGTACGCCCTCCTTCATCACCGCCAGGCGCTGACTGACATAGGCCACCGCCCCGATGCCGTGGCCGATCATCACCGAGGTCAGCCCCAGTTCCCGCTGGAGGCGCACCATCAGCTCCAGAATCTGGGCCGCCACCGTCACGTCCAGGGCGGAAACCGGCTCGTCCCAGACCACAAAGTCCGGTTTCAGGGCCAGGGCGCGGGCGATGCACACCCGCTGCCGCTGTCCCCCGGAGAGAGCGTGGGGGTAGCGGTCGGCATAGCGCTCCGGCAGCTCCGCCAGCTCCAGCAGACGGGCCACCTCCCGCCGTCCGTTTTCCCGGTTGGCGAGGCCGTGATAGGCCATGGGTTCATAGATGGTCTGAAACACCGTCTTGCGGGGGTTCAGGGAGGCGTAGGTGTCCTGAAAAACCATCTGTATCCGGGTGCGCACCCCCTTGAGCTGCTGCCGGTCAGAGAGGTCCTGCCCCTCAAAGCGGACGCTGCCGGAGGTGGGCTGCTCCAGGGCGGCCAGCTGCCGCCCCAGGGTGCTTTTGCCGGAGCCGGATTCCCCCACCAGGCCCAGGGTCTCCCCCTTCCGGATGGTCAGGGACACGTCCTTTACCGCCTCCACCCGCCGGAAGGCGGAGAGGCGGTAGGTCTTGCTCACATGGTCCGCCTGGCAGACCACGGGATTTGTCTCGTTCATTTCAGCCTCAGTTTCTCGGCCGCCGCCGCCAGCCGCTGGGTGTAGGGGTGCTGAGGATGGTGCAGGAGCGTCCCCGCGTCCCCCGTCTCCACCACCCGGCCCTCCCAGGCCACGGCGATGCGGTGGGCCTGGCGGGCGGCCAGGGCGATATCGTGGGTGATAAACAGCACCGCCATGCCGCTCTCCCGCTGGAGACTGCCCAGCAGCTCCATGATCTGGGCCTGAACGGTGACGTCCAGGGCGGTGGTGGGCTCGTCGGCGATGAGCAGCCGGGGATTGCAGGCCAGGGCCATGGCGATGCACACCCGCTGCCGCTGGCCCCCGGAGAGGGTGTGGGGGTGACGCTTGAGCTGCTCCCGGCCTCCGGGGAGGCCCGCCCGCTCCAGCAGGGACAGGGCCAGATTTTCCGCCTGCCTTTTGTCGTAGCCCAGATGGATTCGCGGCCCCTCGGTGAGCTGCTCTCCGATGGTCATCACCGGGTTCAGGCTGGTGAGGGCGTCCTGAAAGACCATGCCGATCTGACCGCCCCGGAACCTGTCCAGCTCCTTTGGGGTGCAGGCAAGCAAATCCTGCCCGTCAAAGGTGACGCTGCCCGCCGTAACCCGGGCGTTGGGGGGCAGCAGCCCCATGACCGTCAGGGCGGTGACGCTCTTGCCGGAGCCGGACTCCCCCACCAGGGCGAGGAACTCCCCCGGCTCCACATTCAGGTCAAGTCCGTGGAGCACCTCCTGCTCCCCGAAGGAGAGATGGAGGTCGGACACCTCCAGCAGGCTCATTCGGCGAAGCTCCACTCGTGGATGTTGTTAATGCAGCCGTACATGGTGGCCTCGGCGTTCTGGAGGGTGTCCCGCACCGCGCCCAGAGGGCCGTTGGCGTACAGGCAAATAAGAGGCACCTGCTCCTGGGCGAAGGCGTCGATGAGAGCGTAGTTCTCCTGCTGGACGGCCAAATCGTCGCTGGACTGGATGCCCAGCACCGCCGCCTGCACCTCGTCCGGGTACAGATGGCACCAGGCGGACAGCACCCAGTCGATGTCCCAGCTGGGGTCCACGGCGGGGTAGGTGTACTGGACGGCGATCATGTCATACCCGTCGGTGCCGGCATTGGTGGTCAGCGTCTCCAGGTCCACTGTGACCAGCTCCACCTGAATGCCCACGGCGGCCCAGTAGGCCTGGCACAGGGTGCAGGCGTTGATGAGGGTCTTGTCCCCGGAATTGATGTAGAGGGTATAGCTCTCGCTACCGTCCCATCCGGCCTGCATCAGCAGCTCCAGGGCCTGGTTTGGGTCATAGCTGACTGCGCTCTGGCCGGAGTAGTAGGGGCCGTCGGGGACGCAGAAGCCGTCCATCAGCTCCGCCCCGCCGGTGAGCAGGCCGGTGACGATAGTCTCCCGGTCAATGGCGCAGAGCATAGCCTGGCGCACCAGCTCGTCCGGGATGCAGTCGGCGTTAATGAAGATGGTCTCGGTAGCGATGGCGGAGCCGTAGGTGGCGGTGACGCCCTCCAGGCTCTGGACGGAGGTGTAGTCCTCCTCCGGGATGGTGGCCAGCAGCGGCGGGACGATGTCGATCTCCCCGGATTGCAGGCCGGTGAGCAGCTGGCTGCCGTCCACGATCTGGATGTTGCAGTACATGATCTCCGGCTCGCCCAGGAAATAGTTCTCGTTGGCGATATAGGAGATGTAGTGGTTGGCGTCGTAGCTCGTCACCATGTAGGGGCCGGAGACAACGGTGGGAGCGTCGAACCAGTCGGAGGAGGCCAGCTCGCTCTCCGGGATGGTCTCCAGGATGTGCTTGGGCAGGGTCAGGATGTACTGGGCATAGCCGTTGAGGAAGCTGGTCAGGTTCATCTCATACTTGAAGGTGATGTTCAGGGTCTTTTCGTCCACAACCTCCAGGCCGTCGATGGTCTCGGCTCCTTCCTCCACCCAGCCGGTCTCGTCGTCAGTGCCTACGATGGCGGTGAACTGCATGGCGTAGTTCATCACCAGGGGGCTGGCGATGCGGGTCATGGTGAAGGCCAGGTCGTCGGCGGTGATGGGCTCCCCGTCGGACCAGGTGGCGTCCTCTCGAATGTGGACGGTGAAGGTCAGGTTGTCCTCCGTGGTGATCTCGTCGGCCAGGATGTACTCAAACTCCAGCTCGTCGTTCAGGCTGACCAGGGGCAGGAACTCCAGGCTCTGGGCGTAGACGTTCACCCAGTCCCCGTCCATGAGCAGGGGGTTCAGGGTCCCCAGGGCGGAGGTGCAGCCGATGTTGACCACCCGGGCGCTGACAGTCTCCCCTTCTGCGGTATCGTCGGCGGTGTCCTCTGTCGTTTCCTCCGCCGTCTCTGTGGTGGAATCGGCGGCGTCCGTATCCGTATCCGTTACCGTCTCGTCGGACGCGCCGCAGGCCGCCAGGGACAGGGCCATGGTCAGGGCCAGGAGCAGGGCAAGCAGTTTTTTCATCTCAATTTCCCCTTCCGGTTCGCATTTCCCTAAAAGTATACGATTCCCAGCCCCAAAAGTCAATGCAAAGGCGATCATACAGGGAACACTCCCTCGGAATCGATTGCCAATCCGTTCGAAACATGGTATGATAACCATCATGATGTGGAAGTGATTTTCCCTGTCCGGCATCCTGCCGCCCAGGGCCGTGGAGCGGAGGTGAACGTCATGGAACTGATCGAACTGCTCAGGAATAACGCCCGGCTGGCCTTTGGCGTCGCCTGTCTGGTCCTGGCGCTGGCGCTGCTGCTGGGCTGGGGACTGGCGCGGCTGCGGCAAACGCTCCGGAGGCGGAAGCGTCCCGACCTCCGGCAGCGGAGCGGCGGGGAGGCCTATCATGGGGAGCAGTCCGGCCTCCGGCGTTCCGTCCCTTTGACGGAGCAGGAGGCCCACTATACCGGTGAGCGGCGGCGGAGACAGGGAAAGGCGGACCTTCCTTATTCCGGCATTCCCAGCTATAAGCGGGGCCGAGCGGCCGGGCGCTCCTCTGCGCCCCGCTCCTTTTGGAACCCCACCTACCACGGCTCCGGGCGCAAAAAAACTGGCTCCGCCGCTCACTCCTTCTGGAATCCCGCCTACACCGGCAGGCGCGGCGGCGTCTGGAACCATCCTCAGGTGCGGGCGGTAACGCTGGCGCTGCTGGCGGTCATTCTCGCCGCCGTCTACGGCATCACCCGGTATCTTCTCCCCGACCTGGTCACTCCCGCATGGGCGGCGGAGCACCTGTTCTGGGCGGCGGCGCTGGTCGTCCTGCTTCCGGTGCTGTGGGGCAGGGCAGCCTTTTCCCTCATCGCTCTGACAGGATATCTGGCGGGCCTCGCCCTGGGGGAGCTGCTGGGAGACGCTCCCGCCCTGGTGCACCTGCTCTCCGGGGAGAGCGGCGCTCACTGCGGCTGGCTCATTGCCTCCGCCGTGTTTCTCCTGTCCTGTGCGCTGGGCGCGCTGGTGCAGCACCGGCTGTCACGGGAGGCTTGACACAAAATAAAGCGCCGGAGAACGGGATGTCCCGCGCTCCGGCGCTGTGGCTGTCGCAGAACGACAGGCTGTACTGTTGGGACCAGGTTTTACCTGGTCCCAACGCTGTTTTATAACGGAATTTTGGCGAAACCGGCCTCAGTATCCCAGATTCTCTCCCACCAGGATGACGTGGATGCGTCCGGGGGTGCGGCTGCGGCGGGTGATGAGGAACTGGCAGCAGATGCTGTCCGGGTTCTGACAGTCGGCACACCGGCCCCGGCTGGTGCAGGGGGTAGAGAGGCCGAAGCGGACGGCGTTGGTGGGGGCGGCCACATTTCTGGCCCGCTTCATAGCGGAGTCCAGATCGGGACAGACCTTATTCATCCCGGCGATCACCACCACCTGCTTCGGGCCGAAGGCCAGGGCGGCCACCCGGTTGCCGTTGCCGTCGATGTTGACCAGCATCCCGTCCAGGGTGACGGCGTTGGCGGAGAGAAAATAGACGTCGCAGAACAACGTCTGACGATAGACCTCCCGCACCTGCTCCGGGTCGGTGGGGGCGTGGCGGTCTAAGGCCACACAGCCGGAGGAGCCGATGGTATCCAGCAGGCCGATCTCATCTAGAGTGGCGGAGCCGCCCCATGCCACGGAGGCACCCGGAAGGAGAAACCGTTTGCCCGCCTCCAGTGCGTCCGCTGCGGTGGCGCAGTATTCTCCGGTCATGCCCCGGCGCTCCAGGCCCTGAATGACCGTCCGGGCGGCGTTTTCCCGGTAAACGCTCACGTTGCTCATATCAGCTCTCCTCCTGTGTCGGGGCGGCTGTCTCCGGCGAAAGCTGAGCGGAGATGTATTCCTTTAGCTTTTCAAAGGTGACGGGGCTGACGTCGTGCTCCATCCGGCAGGCGTCCTCCGCGGCCACGTCGGCGGGGACGCCCAGAGAGACTAGCCACCGAGTGAGCAGCACATGGCGCTCGTAAATCGTCTCGGCAATTTTCCGGCCGGAGTCGGTCAGATCCAGCAGGCCGTCCTTTCCCATGGTGATGTAACCGTTTTCCCGGAGCAGGCTCACCGCCCGGCTGACGCTGGGTTTGGAAAAGTCCAGCTTATGGGCCACGTCGATGGAACGGGCGGAGCCCTTCTCCAGCTGTATCATCAAAATGGCTTCCAGATAGTTTTCGGCAGATTCGTGAATTTTCATTTGCTTGGCCCTCCATGCCTGGGATGGTCTGCTCCGTCAGGATGACGGAGTTTCTGCTTTTTAGCTTACCACAGATCGTTAAATTATTCAAGAGTGAAATTAGCTATTGACAACCTGAGTTAGTTGATGTAAACTAACTCTGCAATCAAAGGTTAGCATACCATAACCGCGTGAGACACGGCAGACCATTTTACGTATGGAGGGACAAATGATGCCTTTGACAATGGCCCCAACCGGGCAGGAGAATACCGTCAAGCGCATTACCGGGAGGGACGAGACCCGCCGCTTCCTGGCAAATCTCGGCTTTGTAGAGGGCGGAAGCGTGACGGTGATCAGCGAGGTATCCGGGAATCTGATTGTCAGCGTGAAGGACACCCGGATTGCCCTGAGCAAGAGCATGGCAAACCGAGTCATGGTATGACGGAAAAGGGGAGAATGAAATGAAGACACTGAGAGATGTACAGCCGGGACAGACCGCCAGGGTGATCCGGCTCCACGGGGAGGGCCCTGTGCGCCGCCGGATTATGGACATGGGCATCACCAAGGGGACCGATCTGACTGTCCGCAAGGTAGCGCCTCTGGGCGACCCGGTGGAGATCACCGTCCGGGGCTATGAGCTGTCCGTCCGCAAGGGCGACGCCGACTGCATCGAGGTTAAGTGAAAAATGGCTCCCTCAAAGAGGGGGCCAAAAAGCGTATCAAAGAGAGGAAGTAAGCATCATGGCACAGATCAAAATCGCTCTGGCGGGCAACCCGAACTGTGGCAAGACCACCATGTTCAACGCCCTGACCGGAGCTTCCCAGTATGTGGGCAACTGGCCCGGCGTCACGGTGGAGAAAAAGGAGGGCAAGCTCCGGGGCTATAAGGACGTGATCGTCACCGACCTGCCCGGCATTTACTCCCTGAGCCCGTACACGCTGGAAGAGGTCGTCTCCCGGAACTACCTGCTCAACGAGAAGCCGGACGTGATCATCAACCTGGTGGACGGCTCCAACATCGAGCGGAACCTGTACCTCACCACTCAGATTCTGGAGCTGGGCCTGCCGGTGCTCATCGCCCTGAACATGATGGACGTGGTCAAGAAGCGCGGAGACGTGATCAACGTGGAGAAGCTCTCCAAGGAGCTGGGCTGCCCCATCGTGGAGACCGCCGCCGTCACCGGCGAGGGACTGGACGAGATGGCGAAGCGCGCGGTGGAGCTGGCGAACAGCCATCAGGCCGCCCCCGCCCCCAAGGGCTTTATCAAGGAGATCGAGAGCGCTCTGACTGAAATTTCCGCTGCCATCGAGGGCAAGGTGGCCGTCCCCTCCGCTCTGCGCTGGTACACCGTCAAGGTGTTCGAGCGGGACGAGAAGGTGCTGGCCGACCTGGGCTATGGGGAGAGCCTCCCGGCGGAGCTGGAGTCCGTCGTCGCCCGCGTCGAGGAAAATCTGGACGACGACGCCGAGAGCATCATCACCGGTCAGCGGTACGACGCCATCGGCCGCATTGTGGGTAAGACCGTCCATAAGAAGGAGACGGGGCTGACCATGTCCGACAAGATCGACCGGGTGGTCACCAACCGGGTGCTGGCTCTGCCCATTTTTGCCCTGGTCATCTGCTTCATCTATTATGTCTCCGTCTCCACGGTAGGCTCCTGGTGGACAGACTGGGCCAACGACCAGTTCCTGGGAGAAGACGGCTGGTTCCTCTTCGGCATTGGCCGCTCCGAGTATGACGACGCCGCCGACGAGTTCAGCGAGGCGGAGCAGATCATCAACGGCGCGGACTACTACGATGCCGACGTGGGCGATATGCTCCACTCCGACGGCTATCTCGACCAGGCTGTCGCCGCGGGCTACACCTTCGACGGCGAGAGCGACGACGTAGAGGCCCTGGAGGCCCTGGCCGCCGAGATCGAGGCGGACGGCGGACTGACCGTCAGCGTGGACATCTGGGATCTGGAGGAGATGGAGGTCACCGACACTATCTCAGTCACCGTGGAGGACTTCCTGGCTGCCGCCGAGGTGGAGGAGCCTGACCCCGCGGACTACAGCCCCGTGTACATCCCCGGCATTTACACCCTGCTCCAGACCGGTCTGGAGGCGATCAACTGCAACGAGCTGCTCCAGGCCCTGATCCTGGACGGCATCTGGGCCGGCGTGGGCGCGGTCCTGGGCTTTGTGCCTCAGATGCTGGTGCTGTTCTTCTTCATGGCTATCCTGGAGGACTGCGGCTATATGGCCCGTATCGCCTTCATCATGGACCGTATCTTCCGGCGCTTCGGCCTCTCCGGTAAGAGCTTCATCCCCATGCTCATCGGCACGGGCTGCGGCATCCCCGGCGTCATGGCCACCCGGACCATCGAGAACGAGTCCGACCGGAAGATGAGCATTATGACCACCACCTTTATGCCCTGCGGGGCCAAGCTGCCCATCATCGCCCTCATCGCCGGAGCGCTGTTCAACGACGCCTGGTGGGTCGGCCCCTCCTGCTACTTCCTGGGCATCGCCGCGGTGCTGTTCACCGGCATTGTGATGAAAAAGACCAAGGCCTTCGCCGGGGACCCCGCTCCCTTCGTCATGGAGCTGCCCGCCTACCATATGCCCCGTCCCAAGGGCGTGCTCATCCACATGTGGGACCGGGCCAAGAGCTTCATCAAAAAGGCGGGCACCATCATCCTGCTGGCCAGCGCCCTGGTGTGGTTCCTCTCCAGCTTCGGCTTTGAAAACGGTTTCGGCATGGTGGAGGATATGGACAACTCCCTGCTGGCCGCAGTGGGCGGCGTGTTCTCCTTCCTGTTCGTGCCCCTGGGCTTCGGCGACTGGAAGGCCACCGCAGCCGTTGTCACCGGCCTGATCGCCAAGGAGAACGTGGTCGGCACCTTCGGCGTGCTGTACGCCGGTCTGGAGGAGGTCTCCGAGTCCGGCTACGAGACCTGGGCCATCCTGCGCCAGACCTACACCGCCGCCGCCGCCTATGCGTTCCTGGCCTTCAACCTGCTGTGCGCCCCCTGCTTCGCCGCCATCGGCGCCATGAGGCGGGAGTTCGGCACCACCAAATGGACCCTGGCCGCCGTGGGCTATCAGTGCCTGCTGGCCTGGTGCGTGGCGCTGGTGGTCTATCAGCTGGGCGGACTGTTCACCGGGGTCTGCACCTTCGGCTTTTGGACGGTGGTCGCCATCGCCCTGGTGGCGCTGGGCATCTACCTCCTGGCCCGTCCGGGCTACAAGCCGGAGAGCGAGCGCCTCTCCAAGCGGGCTGCCGCCAACGTGTGAGCAAAATCCTGTCGGCGAATTCGCAGGGGTTTGGTACGAATTCGCCGACAGCCTTGCGCAGACGAAAATGCCTGCCGCACTCCCTCAGAGAGGGAGCCAGGAAAGAAAGGAGCGTCCTCATGGGAACCGTACTGGTTGCGATCATTCTGATCGTCGTGTTCGTCCTCGCCTTCCGGGCGACGGCGAAGGAGATGAAGAAGGGCGGCTGCGCCTATTGCTCCGCCTGTGCCTCCCACCGCAAGCCCGGCAAACAGCAGCCCACCGGCTGCACCGGCGAGTGCAGCGCGTGCAGTCACCGCTGCCACTGAGCCTGGTAAAATTCCTGAGATCCCCCGGCGGAATGCCGGGGGATTTTCAGTCTACAAAAAACATACGCCTGTCGCTGTTCCCTTTATGAATGCCGGGGATGGAAGCGGGTGTAAATCCGTTCTCTTTGACAGAATGACGAAGACAGCGACAACAAGGGCCAGGCAAACCGCCTGGCCCTTGATTGATTTACCTTTGTTCCGTTATTCAGCGGTTCCGTTTGCCTCTTCAGACTGCTTCTTGT
>JAJBTD010000227.1 GCA_020861055.1 Clostridiales bacterium
AAAGTTGTCCTTTCTTCTTTCCCTAAGTGTAAAGTATGATTGACGAACCTACAAAGCCCCGTGAACATTCTGTAAAAGCGGCGGAATCAGCCGCCGACACCCGGCAAGCCTGCCAGGAAAAGGGAACAGGCACAGGCAACGAAAAAATTTTTGCAGAATCACATAGTTGCGATTGACTAACCGACAGTGCATCAATATAATATAAACAGGAATCATTCCTAATAAAAATCTGCCGGGTCACCGGTGTTATGGAGGTACGACCATGAAAAAGTATGTATGCCCCATTTGCGGTTATGTTCACGAGGGCGAGATGCCGGAAGGGTTTGTCTGCCCGCTGTGCAAGTGCCCTGGTTCCAAGTTCATCGAGCAGTCCGAGGGCCAGAGCTGGGCCGCCGAGCACATCGTCGGCGTGGCAAAGGATGCCCCGGAGGAGATCAAGCAGGGTCTGCGGGAGAACTTTACCGGCGAGTGCACCGAGGTCGGAATGTATCTGGCGATGGCCCGCGTGGCCCATCGGGAGGGCTATCCTGAGATCGGCCTGTACTGGGAAAAGGCCGCCTATGAGGAGGCGGAGCACGCAGCCAAGTTTGCCGAGCTGCTGGGTGAGGTGCTCTCCGACTCCACCAAGGAGAACCTGACCGTCCGAGTAGAGGCGGAGAACGGCGCCACCGCCGGCAAGTTTGAGCTGGCAAAGAAGGCCAAGGAGCTGGGTCTGGACGCCATCCACGACACCGTCCACGAGATGGCCCGGGACGAGGCACGCCACGGCAAGGCGTTCCAGGGCCTGCTGAAGCGCTATTTCTGAGCTGCATACCGATCAGAAGGAGAAAACAGAATGGAAAAATATGTCTGCCCCTGCGGCTACGTCTATGACCCCGCCGAAGGCGATCCGGAAAACGGCGTCGCTCCCGGCACTCCCTGGGAGGACGTCCCTGAGGATTGGGTGTGCCCCGTGTGCGGCCTGAGCAAGGATGCCTTTGAGGCCGAATAAGCAAATAAAAGGAAAAACAGCCCGGAGCGCCGAGATTCGCGCTCCGGGCTGCTGACATTCTGCCAATTCGATTGGCTTTTTGACGGGATATGCGCAGATGTCTTGACTTCACAGGCGTTTTGTACTAATCTATCCTTAAATAACGCTTTCAATTTATGAAAATTGTAAAGTGATGGAAAGAAGGCCGTCCTATGAAGCTCAGTTTCTTTGGAGCCGCCCATGCGGTGACCGGCTCCTGCCACTGCGTCTCCGCCTGCGGAAAGCATCTGCTCATCGACTGCGGCCTCCAGCAGGGGCGGGATGAGGTGGACAATCATGCGCTCCCCTTCGTTCCCCGTCTCATAGACGCCGTCATTGTCACCCATGCCCACATTGACCACTCCGGCCGACTCCCCCTGCTGGTTCGACAGGGCTATACCGGGCCAATCTATGCCAGCGCTATGACCTGCAAGCTGCTGGATATTATGCTCCGGGACTCTGCCCACATCCAGGAGAGCGACGCCGCCTGGGAGAATCAGAAGGGCCGTCGTGCCGGCAAGGAGCCGGTGGAGCCGCTGTATACCCTGGCTGACGCACAGGCGGCACTCTCCCTGCTGGTTCCGGTAGAGTATGGACAGCAGGTGGAGCTGGCGGAGGGCATCTCCTTCCGTCTGACCGATGCAGGGCATCTGCTGGGCAGCGCCTATGTGGAGCTCTGGCTGCGAGAGGGAGCCACGGAGCGAAAGCTGGTGTTCTCCGGGGACATTGGCAACGTAGACCAGCCCATCATCCGGGACCCCCAGCCCATCCGGGAGGCGGACTACGTCATTATGGAGTCCACCTACGGGGACCGGAACCACGACACACCGGGCGATTACACAGAGGCCCTGGCTGCGATTCTGGACGAGACGTTCCAGAAGGGAGGCACGGTGATCATCCCCGCCTTTGCAGTGGGCAGGACCCAGGAGCTGCTCTATTTTCTTCGGGAAATCAAGGAGCGGGGACTGGTGCAGTCCTTCCCCCGTTTCCCGGTCATTGTGGACAGCCCTCTGGCGGCTGAGGCCACACGCATCTTCTCTCAGGACCTGACAGGCTATCTGGATGAGGAGGCAATTGCCGTCCTCCAGCGGGGATCGGGCCTGTTCCATCTGGACGATCTGCGCCTGTCCCGGACCAGCGAGGAGTCCAAGGCGCTCAACGCCGACCGCTCCCCCAAGGTCATCATCTCCGCCTCCGGAATGTGCGATGCCGGACGGATACGGCACCACCTGAAGCATAATCTGTGGCGACCGGAATGTACGGTGGTCTTTGTAGGGTTTCAGTCTCCCGGCACCCTGGGCCGCAGTCTGGTGGAGGGGAAAAAGCACGTCCGGCTCTTCGGGGAGGATGTGGAGGTCAACGCCCGCATCGTCAATTTCCAGGGGCTCTCCTCCCACGCCGATCACGACCACCTGATTCGCTGGGCGGAGCAGTTCGACAATCCACGGCCACGGCAGATCTTTGTGGTTCACGGAGAGGGATATGTCTCCGAAGCCTTTGCCGCCGAGCTGTGCCGAAGGGGCTACTCTGCCCACGCACCCCTGTTCCAGGAGGTCTACGATCTGGATGCCGGGACAATGCTCTCTCCCGGCCTGGAGCTGCCCAGAAAGCAGGGCAGCCAGTGGCAGGCAGGCTCCCCCGCCTATCGCAAGCTGGAGGAGGCGGGCCGCCAGCTGGAGCTGGTGATTCAGCAGAACAAGGGCGGGGCAAACAAGGATCTGGCCAAATTTACAGATCAGGTCATGGCTCTGGTGAAGAAATGGAGCCGGTAGCCGGACGCAGCGCCCCTAACCCCTTGCCCCCAGAATGTGGAGATATCGGGCCAGCCGGAAGTCATAGGTGGACAGAGGGCGGTAGTCCGCATCGTTGGTGTGGGCGGCGACCAGGGTGTTATCCAGAGTGGGCGGCGTGCCGATCTCCACAATGACGGGCGTATGGCCGAAAGCGACGCCGTCAAAGCTGAGCTGGACAAAGTCTCCGGGCAGACATTCCGAGAGCCCTGTCTCTATGGCAAATGGCCCGGTATTGTCCTCCGTTCTGACCAAAAAGTTGTAAAAGTAGATCACTCCGGTCCAGGATGGCGCCCTGTCATTGACAGAGCGGTAGTACCATCCAAAGACCGGAGTGAAATTCATGATACCGGTTCCGGCGTAGAGGCACTGGGAGGCGAAGTTGGTGCAGTCTCCGCCCAGGTTCTGGAAGTCATAAAAGGCCGGATTGCGTCCATAGGCCCACCGATGCGCATAGGTCACCGCTGATTGACGGTCATAGGGCAGAATGTCCGCCATGAGAAATCCCCCTTCGTTTTTCCCAGGCTATGCGCCAGGGGACGGGTAGGTGCGTCTGTCCCACGCAGCATTTCTCCACAACCACAGGGCCAACCGTTTCCCGGCTATTTTTGCACTGTGCCGAAAAGTGTGAACGGGCCGTTAAAATCAAACGTAAACGATTGACAGCATACGTTTGATTTGGCATACTCTGGCTCGAATAACAGGAAAGGAGGCAGTGCCCTATGGAACAGGGGCAGAAAAAAACAGACGAGTGCTGCTTTGGACCAGAGGGCCGGATCGACGTGGGTGGGCTCATCAAGCGCATCAACGACACCATGGAAAAACGGGCCAACAATGAGCTGCAAAGCCATGACGTCACCTTTTTTCAGTTCAAAATGCTGTTGACCCTGCATTGTTTGAAGGGCGGCACGGCAACGCTGAAGGAGCTGGAGCACTATTTCGGCGTGGCCCAGTCCACGGCGGCGGGGGTGGCCGTCCGTCTGGAGCGGAAGCAGCTCATCGAGAGCTTCCCGGACCCCAATGACCGGCGGGTGAAATGCGTCCGCATCACCGAGGCGGGCCGCGCCCTCTGCGAAAACCATCGGGCGGCCATGGACCAGGGAGAGAGGGATATGCTCCGCTCCCTCAGCCTGGAGGAGCGGGAGCAGCTGAAAAATCTGCTGCTCCGGGTCTATCGGTCGCTTTGCTGTCCGCCTGCTGCCGAGCAGCAAATCCATTTGAAAGGATGAAGAAAGCATGCTGAAAACACTTATGGGACAGATTAAGCAGTATAAGCGTGACTCCATCATCTGCCCCATCTACACAGCCCTGGAGGTGCTGCTGGAGATTTTGATCCCCTTCATCACCGCGGCCATCATCGACCAGGGCATCGAGGCCGGGGACCTGCAAAAGGTTATCCTCTACGGCGTCGTGATGCTGGTGATGGCCTTTTTGAGCCTGTTCTGCGGGATTCAGGCGGGCAAATACGCCGCTTCGGCGTCCACCGGCTTTGCCTGCAACCTGCGGGACGCAATGTTTGAGAACATCCAGACCTTCTCCTTCTCCAACATTGACAAATTCTCCACCGCCGGTCTGGTGACCCGGATGACCACCGACGTGACCAACGTCCAGAACGCCTACCAGATGATCATCCGCATCGCCATCCGCTCCCCGCTGACGCTGATCTGCAGCATGTTCATGTGCTTCTATATCAGCCCCCGGCTCAGCACCGTGTTCCTGGTGGCCCTGATCTTCCTGGGCGTCGTGCTGTTCTATATCGCCGGGCACGCCATGCCCCTGTTCCAGCAGGTGTTTGACAAGTACGACGGCGTGAACGCCAGCGTACAGGAGAACGTCTCCGGTATCCGGGTGGTCAAGGCCTTTGTCCGGGAGGACTATGAGGACGACAAGTTCACCAAAGCGGCGGAGAAGCTCTACCATATGTTCGTCAGGGCCGAGTCCATCCTGGCCTTCAACAACCCGGCCATGATGCTGGTCATCTACGGCTGCATCATCGCACTGTCCTGGTTCGGCGCCCAGTTTATCGTGGCGGGCACCATGACCACCGGCGAGCTGACCTCTCTGTTCAGCTACGTCATGAGCATGATGATGAGCCTGATGATGCTCTCCATGATCTTCGTCATGCTCTCCATGTCCATGGCCAGCGGCAGACGAATCGCCGAGGTGCTCAACGAGAAGGCGGACATGACCAATCCCCAGGAGCCTGTGACCGAGATCCCCGACGGGCGCATCGACTTCGACCATGCCAGCTTCGCCTACCAGGCCAGCGGCTCCGGTGAGGACGTGCTCCACGACATCGACCTGCACATCCAGTCGGGGGAGACCGTCGGCATCATCGGCGGCACCGGCTGCGGCAAGTCCAGTCTGGTGAACCTGATCTCCCGGCTGTACGACGTGACCGATGGCTCCGTGAAGGTGGGCGGCCGGGACGTGCGGGAGTACGACATGGAGGCCCTGCGCAACCAGGTGGCCGTGGTGCTGCAAAACAACGTGCTGTTCTCCGGCACCATCCTGGACAATCTCCGCTGGGGCAAGGAGGACGCCACCGAGGAGGAGTGCCGGGAGGTCTGTGAGCAGGCCTGCGCCGACGAGTTCATCCAGCGGCTCCCCGATGGGTACAACACCTGGATCGAGCAGGGAGGCACCAACGTCTCCGGCGGCCAGAAGCAGCGGCTGTGCATCGCCCGGGCCATGCTGAAAAAGCCCAGGGTGCTCATCCTGGACGCCTCCACCTCCGCCGGGGACCCCGCCACCGCCGCCCAGATCCGCCCGGCCTTCGCGCGGCACATGCCCGGGACTGCCAAGCGGATCCTCTCCCCGCGCATCTCCAGCGTCCAGGACGCCGACCGTATCCTGGTGCTGGAGGAGGGAAGGGTGAACGGATTCGACACCCACGAGAACCTGTTGAAGAACAACGCCATCTATCGGGAGATTTACGAGGCACAGATGGAGGGCGGCGGCGACTTCGACCAGCCCGCCTGATGGGGAAAGGAGAGTGATTTTTCTATGGCAAATACGGCAAATAACAGCCGCCCCGCCGGTAAGGGCGGCCCGGGCAGACGCCCCGTCTCCATGAAGATCGACCGGAATCAGCTCAAGTCCCTGGGCCGGGTCATGGGCTATGTGACGAAGACCTATAAGGGCTGCTGCATCATCGTGGTGCTGTGCATCCTTATCACGGCACTGACCACCCTGGCCGCCACCCTGTTCATGCGGACGCTGATCGACGACTATATCGGCCCCTTGGTGGCTGCGGCCACCCCGGACTTCGCCCCCCTGGCCCAGGCGCTGATGCGGCTGGCCGCTATCCTGCTGGTGGGCGTGTGCTGCTCCTACGCCAGGAGCCGTATCATGGTCAACGTCAGCCAGGGCACCCTGAAGTGGCTGCGTATCGACCTGTTCACCAATATGGAGTCCCTGCCCATCAAGTACTTTGACACCCATGCCCACGGCGACATCATGTCGGTCTACACCAACGACGTGGACACCATGCGGCAGGTCATCAGCGAGAGCACCCCTCAGCTCATCAACTCGGTCATCACCCTTGTCTCCACCTTTGTCAGCATGATCGTCCTCAGCGTCCCTCTGACCCTGGTGTCGGTGGCCATGGTGGCGGTGATGCTCCTGGTCAGCACCCGGCTCAGCGGCGTGTCCGGCAGCTACTTCACCCGGCAGCAGCGGGACCTGGGCACCGTCAACGGCTATATCGAGGAGATGATGCAGGGCCAGAAGGTGGTCAAGGTGTTCTGTCACGAGGACAAGAGCCTGGAGCAGTTCCGGGAGCTGAACGAGCAGCTCCGGGACAGCGCCAACAACGCCAACAAGATCGCCAACATCATGATGCCCATCAACAACAATCTGGGCCATATCAGCTATGTCCTCTGCGCTGTGGTAGGTGCGGTGCTGGCGCTGAACGGCAACTTTGGCCTGACCATCGGCACCCTGGTCTCCTTCCTGTCGCTGAACAAGAGCTTCTCCCAGCCCATCGCCCAGATCTCCCAGCAGTTGGGCAGCATCGTCATGGCCTCCGCCGGCGCAGACCGGGCCTTCTCCCTGTTGGACGCACAGCCGGAGGTGGACAACGGCTATGTGGAACTGGTCAACGCGAAGGAAAACCCGGACGGCACCCTCACCGAGACCTCGGAAAAGACAGGCGTCTGGGCATGGAAGCATTTCCACAAGGCGGACGGCACCACTACCTATGTACGTCTGGAGGGCGACGTGACCTTCGACGGGGTGGACTTCGGCTATAATGACGATAAGATGGTGCTCCACGACATCCGGATGTACGCCACTCCGGGCCAGAAGATCGCCTTTGTCGGCTCCACCGGCGCAGGCAAGACCACCATCACCAACCTGATCAACCGCTTCTATGACATCCAGGACGGCAAGATCCGGTATGACGGCATCAACATCAACAAGATCAAGAAGCCGGACCTCCGCCGGTCCCTGGGCATCGTCCTCCAGGACACCCATCTGTTCACCGGCACCGTCATGGACAACATCCGCTACGGGCGGCTGGACGCCACCGACGAGGAGTGCATCCAGGCGGCACGTCTGGCCAACGCAGACGGCTTTATCCGCCGCCTGCCCGACGGGTACCAGACCATGCTCACCGGGGACGGCAGCAACCTGTCCCAGGGCCAGCGGCAGCTGCTGGCCATTGCCAGGGCGGCCGTGGCCGATCCCCCGGTGCTGATCCTGGACGAGGCCACCTCCTCCATCGACACCCGGACGGAGCGGCTGGTGCAGGAGGGCATGGACGCTCTGATGAAGGGGCGCACCTCCTTCGTCATTGCCCACCGGCTCTCCACTGTCCGCAACGCCGACTGCATCATGGTGCTGGAACAGGGCCGCATCATCGAGCGGGGCACCCACGACCAGCTCATCGAGCAGAAGGGCAAATATTACCAGCTCTATACCGGCAACGCCATCACGGCGTAAGCCCGGAGAGACAGACGCAGACCCGGCGGGGAGAGATCTCCCTGCCGGGTCTGCGCTGTTTTTGACGATCAGACCTTCCCATACTGGAACAGGTCGCACTTGATCATTCCGTTATAGAGCTTCCGCTTTTTCTTCGCCCGCTGGCCGAAGGCCTCCTCAAATTCTGTGTGGGAGGAGAGGATGCTCACCCGCCAGCCCTCCGGGAGACGGCGGACGGCGGCTCCAAAGGTGTGGTACAGCCGGGCGGCCTCCTCCTTTTCCAGCAGCCGCTCTCCGTAGGGGGGATTGGTCACCACCCGTCCATAGGGCTCATGGGCGTAGAACCGTCCGGCGTCTGCCACCTCAAAGCGGACGGTGTCCTCCACCTCGGCTTTGACGGCGTTTTCCTGGGCGATGCGGACGGCGTTGGCGTCGATGTCGCCGCCCCAGATATCGTATACCCGGTCATACTCCTGATCCAGCGCCTCCTCTACGGCGTCCATCCAGAAGCGGCTGTCTACGATGTCCCATTTCTGGGCGGCAAAGCGGCGGTTCAGGCCGGGAGCGCGGTTTTTGGCGATGAGAGCCGCCTCAATGCAGATGGTGCCGGACCCGCAGAAGGGGTCGCAGAAGGGGTCCAGCCCCCGGTATTTGGACAGCAGCACCATGGCGGCGGCCAGCGTCTCCCGGAGGGGAGCCTCTACCCCCACCGCCCGATAGCCCCGCTTGTACAGCCCAGGGCCGGAGGTGTCCAGGCACAGGTACACCTCGTCCTTCATGATGGAGAATTGAATTTGATACCGCTCCCCGGTCTCCGGGAGCCACTCTAGACCGTAGGCCCGGCAGAGGCGCTGGGAAACTGCCTTTTTCACAATGGACTGACAGGCGGGGACGGAGTGGAGCTGGGAGCTGATGGAGTAGCCCTTCACTGGGCTCTCCCCGTCCCGGGGAATGATGTCCTCCCAGGGGACGGACAGGACCCCCTGGAACAGCTCCTCAAAGGTCTCCGCATGGAACCGGGCCAGCACCAGCAGCACCCTGGCCCCACAGCGAAGCTGAATATTCATCCGGGGCAGGTCGGCCAGAGTACCCTTGCAGAACACCCGGCCATTTTCCGCCCGCACCTCCGGGAGCTTTAGCCTGATCAGCTCGTCGGCCACCAGACGCTCCAGCCCCAGCAGACAGGGGACCATATATTTCACTTGTTCCATTCGACCACATCCTTTATCTTCCACAGTATAGCCGATTTTACCGCCAATGGCAAAGGGTTTTCCGTGAACGGAGAAAATTCGGGTGTCTGAAACCCGTCTGTACTTTCAAAAAATGATTTACATTTCCCAGGGGATATGATATGATGACCTTGTAAACCGCTGTGAAAGGAGGCAACGGTCAATGACACCAACGGTATTTTGGGTGATCGCCATCGTCGTATTTGCCATCGTAGAGGGGGTCACGGTAGGACTTGCCTCGATCTGGTTCGTGGTGGGGGCGCTGGCGGCGCTGGTCGCCAGTCTGATTACATCCAACGTGTGGATTCAGGCAGCAGTCTTCCTGGCGGTGTCTATCCTGTCTCTGGCGGCGTTCAAGCCGCTGGCGGTGCGGTACCTGACGCCGAAGGGAGGCAAGGCGGCCACCAACATCGACAGCATCATCGGCCAGGAGGCGGTCGTCCGGGAGGACATCTGCAACCTGGAAAACCGGGGCCAGGTCAAGATCAGGGGCCTGGAGTGGTCCGCCCTGTCCGAAACGGGGGAAGATATCCCCGCCGGAACGGTGGTCGTGGTGGATCGCATCGAAGGGGTGCGGGTGTATGTACACCCCGTCTCGGTGGAGTCCGCAAGTACGCAAGTATAAGAAGAGAAAGGAGACTGTCTCATGGAAATTATCGCATTGATCGTTTTGATCATTTTGGTTTTGCTGATTCTGATCAAAAATATCGTCATCGTCCGCCAGTCCCAGGCCTATGTGGTGGAGCGCCTGGGGGCCTTCTCCGCCGTGTGGGGCGTGGGCATCCACTTCAAGGTACCTTTTATCGAGCGGGTGGCCAAGGCCGTCTCCCTGAAGGAGCAGATCGCGGACTTCCCCCCTCAGCCGGTGATCACCAAGGACAATGTCACCATCCAGATCGACACCGTCCTCTTCTTCCAGATCACCGACCCCAAGTTGTACACCTATGGCGTGGAGCATCCCATGGCGGCCATCGAAAACCTGACCGCCACCACCCTGCGTAACATTATCGGCGACCTGGAGCTGGACCAGTCCCTGACCAGCCGCGACATCATCAACTCCCAGATGCGGGCTATCCTGGACGAGGCCACCGACCCCTGGGGCATCAAGGTCAACCGGGTGGAGCTGAAAAACATTCTCCCGCCCAAGGAGATCCAGGACGCCATGGAGCGCCAGATGAAGGCCGAGCGGGAGCGCCGGGACCAGATCCTCCAGGCCGAGGGCAAGAAGCAGAGCCAGCTTCTGGTGGCCGAGGGCGAGCGTCAGTCCGTCATCCTCAAGGCGGAGGCCAGCAAGGAGGCCAAGCTGCTGGAGGCCGAGGCCCAGGCTCAGGCTGTCCTCAAGGTGCAGGAGGCCACCGCTCAGGCCATCCGTCTGCTCAACGAGGCGAACCCCTCCGACGGCGTCATCAAGATTCGGGCGCTGGAGGCGTTTACCGCCGCCGCCGACGGCAAGGCCACCAAGATCATCATCCCCTCCGAGATTCAGTCCCTAGCAGGTTTGGCAGAGGGCCTGAAGGCCGTGGTGGACTCCGAGGAGCCGAAAGCAGAGTGACCTCAACTGTAAGCAGACCGATTGAAACGCGCACCGAGCCGTCTGGAAAACCAGACGGCTCGGTTTTGTCCTTTTCAACGGCGGAAAAGTCTGCTACAATGGGGAGACGAGAGGAGATGGGAAAATGGTCGTCACCATGCCCGGCTATTATGAACAGTTTCAGTGTCTGGCCTCAGCCTGCCGGGACAACTGCTGCCGTACCGGATGGGAGATTGTGGTGGACGAGGGGACGGTGGACTATTATCGCTCCCTCCCAGAGCCGCAGCGCAGCCGCATTTTGTCTGCCCTGGGCCGGGATGAGGAGGGGGACGCCTTTATCCGCCCCCAAAACGGCCAGTGTCCCTTCCTGACGGAACAGGGCCTGTGCGGACTGGTGCTGGAGCTGGGGGAGGAACACATCGGAGAGATTTGCGCGCTCCACCCCCGCTATCGGGAGTGGTTCCCAGACCGGATGGAGATCGGCGTGGGCCTGTGCTGTGAGGAGGCTGCCCGGCTCATCCTCTCTGACCCGGAGCCTTGCGCCTTTGTAAGTTATCTCACCGACGCGGAGGAGGACGAGGAGTCGCTGCCCCTCTATCTGCCCCTGCTGGAGCTGCGGGACCGGCTGTTTGAAATCGTCCAGGACCGCACCCGTCCTCTGAGCCTGCGCTGGGCGGAGGCACTCCGCCTGACCCAGACGGCACAGAGGGCGATGAATGAAAACCGACTTCCCGTTCCGGAGGCCGGGCCGGATACCCTGGCGGCAGCTCCTACTTCCTGGCAGACTGTCCTGGCCGCCCTGCTGGACGCCCATCTGGAGATGGAGGTGCTGGAGCCGGAGTGGGGTCGGGAGTTGTCCCGGCTGCGGTAAAATATGGAGCCTTTGGACTGGCGTGGATTCGCTG